>JAPYOG010000067.1 GCA_028278785.1 Candidatus Poriferisocius anaerobius
GTGCAGGACAGGGTATTGAGGTAGGGTCAGGAGGTGGATGCAGTGACGCTGGGTGACTTGGGGCCGATCCTGGCCGCCGTAGTCGGCCCTGTGCTGGCGTTCGCATTGGCGATGATGCGCTACCAGCATGTCGACAGCGCCAAGACCCGCAACCTCATGCATGAGCTGATCGAGAAGTCGAACCGGGAGAACCGCGAGCTGATCGAGAAGTCGAACCGGGAGACACGCGAGCTGATCCGCGAGAACCGCGAGCTGATCGAGAAGAACCACGCGGAGTTGACCAGCAGCCTCGGAGAGGTTCGAGAGCGCTTGTCCTACATCGAGGGCTATTTGCGGCAATCTCCGCCGCCATCCTTCGGCGGCGACGCCCAAGCCGCTTGAAAGCCGTCGGCTTCCGCCGCGTCGACTGCAATATCTGCCATACCGCTTGGCGGGGGCACGAAGCGCTTCCCGGGCCATGCCGGCTGCAACCCGGCTCTGCTGATCTTCTTTTGAGCTGCTCAGGGCTTGATCAGGTGCAGCTTGTCCCTCACGGCGCCAGGGCCCAGCACCTCGTAGTTCATGGCTTCGAGGATGGTTACGGCTCGGGCTGTCAAATCGGCGTTGGTGGCTAGACGGCCCCGGCCGAGGTAGAGGTTGTCCTCCAGGCCTACCCGCACATTTCCCCCGGCGATGGCGGCCAGCCCGACATAGGGAAGCTGGCTGCGGCCCAATGAGAAGGCGGAGAACACCCAGTCGTCGGGCAGGTTGTTCACCAGAGCCATGAACGTGTTGAGATCGTTGGGGGCGCCCCAGGGTATGCCCATGCAAAGCTGGACCATGACAGGATCGTCGACGAGCCCCTTGTCCGCCAGGTGCTTGGCCAGCCAGAGGTGGCCGGTGTCGAAGATCTCGATTTCGGGGCGCACACCCAGCTTCTGCACTTGGCGGGCCATCTCGTCGAGCATCGAAGGGGTGTTGACCATGATGTAGTCGCCCTCGCTGAAGTTCATGGTGCCGCAGTCGAGGGTGGTGATCTCGGGCATCAGCTCCCTCACATGGGCCAGACGCTCGGTGGCGCCCGCCATGTCAGTGCCATCGCCGGCTGGGGGAAGGGGAGCTTCGGCCGAGCCCAAGGTGAGGTCGCCGCCCATGCCGGAGGTGAGGTTGATCACCACGTCGGTGCTGGATGCGCGAATCCGCTCGACCACTTCGGCATAAAGCTCTACATCGCGGGCCGGCTCGCCGGTGTCGGGGTTGCGGACGTGTATGTGGACGATGGCGGCGCCCGCATCTGCGGCGTCGATGGCCGCCTCCGCCACCTGGCGGGGAGTGACGGGCACCAAGTCGGACTTTGAGGTGGTGTTGCCGCTTCCGGTGATGGCGCAGGTGATGAACACGCCGCTCATGAAACTGTCCCGGGGCGGGCGCGTTTGAGCGGATTCTGCTTGCAGCGAGGGAAGCCGGGCGCGATCAACTCCGCCATCGCCAACATCCTATACAAGGAATACGGACCTGGCGCGCGCTGAACCCAAGACACATCACTAGTCGAAATGATCCGCCCGGCGGACCACGAAGAGCCAGGTGAGCACGCCCGACAGGACTACGAGCACGCCCGACCAAATGCCCGCCTCGGCTACGAAAGCCTCTTCGATGCTGTTGAACGCCTTGGTGGTGAGGGTGGGAAAGTCGAAGGGGGCGATGAGCAGGGTGATGGGCAGCTCCTTCATCACTGACAGCATCACCAGCCCGCCCCCTGCTAAAAGCCCCGGGGCCATTAGCGGCAGCTCCAGCGACCGGAAGCGGCGCACCCAGCCGGCCCCCAGGGTGCGGGCCGCGTCGGTCAGCCGGGAGGACACCGCGGCCACCGCCACCTGGGAGGTGCGCATCGTCTGGCCCCCGAATCGCACGATGTAGGCGAACACCAGCAGCGCCAGAGTGTTGCGGAGGTGGCTGCCGAGGTCGGTTTTCAGCGTCCAGAACAGCAGCGCGAGGCCGATGAGGATCCCCGGCAGGGCGAACGCCGACACGATCACCGCGTTGGCCACCGTCCCGATCCGGGACCGGTAGCGCACCGCGAGGTAGGCAGACGGCAGCACCACGGCCACCGCCACCGCCGCGGACAGGATGGCGCCGTAGGCGGTGTGCCAGGTGGGCGTCCAAACGTCGTCCCATCCCACCAGCAGATCGCGTCCCCCGGAGGCTTCCAGCCTGATCCCGTCGATGGCCCAGTCGCCCAGAGATGCGAGCGGGCCGAGCAGGGCCAGCGCCACCGTACCGCCCAGAAACGCCACCGCAAGCGGTTTGGCCCCGCCCAGGCGGTAGATCACCGGGCTTCGCGATCTCACCGGCGCCATATGCTCGAAACGCCGGGTGGCGCCCCGTTCTGCCAGCACCACCGCGGCGGCCAATACCAGCAGGATTACGCTGAGGGCCATCGAGACCGGTTGGTTGTTGAGCCGGGTGGTGTAGATGGCCCGGCTGAGCGTGTCGTAGCGCATGAGCTGCACTGCTCCGAAGTCGCTGATGGCGTACAGGAACACCAGCAGGATGCCGGCGCTGATGGCGGTTGCAGTTTGGGGCAGCACCACTCGGCGGATGACGGTGAGCGGGCTGTCGCCCAGCAGCCGGGCGGTTTCCTCGGCCGAGCCGGGAAGTCGCCGCAGCCGGGCGGCCACCGGCAGGTACACGTAGGGGTAGGTGAACAGGGTGAGCGCCAGCCATGCGCCGAACAGGCCGCGCATCTCCACCTCCCACACCAGCCCCAGGTTGCCCAGCCAGTCGGACAGCAGGCCGCCGGGATTGAGAGTGCGGATCAACGCCGCAGCGCCGATGAAGGTGGGGAACACCAGCGGCAGCGGCAGCAGAGTCTGCCATATGCGCTTGAGGGGGATATCGCAGCGGGTGGTCAGCCAGGCCAAAGCGGTGCCGAGCACCGCGGTGGAAGCCGACACTAGAACGGCCAGCCGCAGCGTGCGCAGCAGCGGACCCCGGGTGCGCTGGGAGAACAGCACCCCCAGCGGGTCGCTTTGAAAGGTGAAGTTGCGCCAAACCAAGTAGCCCGCCGGGAAGGCGAAGCCAACCGTCACCACGATGGCGGCTGCCTTCAACAACACCGGAGATCGCAGCGCTGTTGATCGCACGGAGAGCGACTTTAGCCGCAGGCAACGCATGGCATGAAGCTTCCTTTACAAATGCCAGGACGGTTGCTGAACGAGCGCGCAGATGGCCTGTTGTCCGCTGTCAGCCGGTTTCCGTCCGGGGAAACGCCGCGGCCGGGGATCCTGAGTAGACCGGTGTTACCCGGTCGCCAGGGGCCAGTTTCCGAGTTCCGCCGACCCGGGCGAGGAGTCGGGCGCCGACGTGGTTGACCACCGTGACCATGGCGTCGGCACCTTGGAATTCTATGTGCTCCACGGTGTGGCTTGCGGTAGCGCCGACGTCGGGGTGCAAATCCACGGCCTCAGGGCGCACCGCCACGTCGACCGGCCCCCGGCAGGATTCGTGGAGGGGAATGGCGCCGAAGTCGGCTTCGGCCGCGCAGCCGGCGGCATCGGCCGGGTACATCGACACCGCGCCCACAAATGCCGCCGCCCACGGGGTTACCGGGTGGTGGTAGACCTCCGACGGCGATCCGGCCTGCACGATGCGGCCCGCGTCCATCACTGCGACCCGATCGCCCAGCGCCAGCGCCTCTTCCCGGTCGTGGGTCACGAACACAGCGGTCATGTCGGCATCGCGCAGCAGCTCGCGAACCTCGGTGCGAACCTCGCGCCGCAGGGCGGTGTCCAGATTGGAGAAGGGCTCGTCCAGCAAGAGCACCTTGGGCTTGGGGGCGATGGCCCGAGCCAGCGCCACCCGCTGCTGCTGGCCGCCTGACAGGGTGTCGGGGGTGCGGTCCTGCATTCCCGGCAGATCCACCAGTTCCAGCGTCTTGGACACCTCTGCGGTCCGCTGGCGACGGGGAACCCCGTAGCCCACGTTGCCGGCCACATCCAGATGGGGGAACAGCGCCCAGTCTTGGAACACCATTCCCACCTCGCGGTCCTCGGGCCGGACCCAGGCCCCGTCTCCGTCCACTGTGTTGCCGTCCAGAACGACCCTGCCCTCGTCGGCTTGCTCAAGGCCGGCGATGAGCCGCAGCAGCGTAGTTTTCCCGCACCCGCTCGGTCCCAGCAGCGAGAGCATCTCGCCGGCGTGCAGAATCAGATTGAAGCCGGCCAGCACCTTGGCGGCGCCGAACGACTTGTGGACGCCCTCGACGGACAGCAGCGGAGCAGCGGTATCGGCGACTGGCACTTGGCCGACAGGCTAACCGGCGATATCCGAAGTCGGTCGCATCTCAGATTGCGTGGCAGGGGTCGCAGTGGCCTCTCGACATTGCCTCCAAGAAGCCGGAGGCCCGTTCTTGGCGGGGGTAGCGGTTGGCCAGCTCCCAGAAGGCGGGGCTGTGGTTGGGCTCGATGAGGTGGGCGAGCTCGTGGACGATGACGGCATCGATCACCCAGGCGGGCACCCGGGCCAGCCGGGTGGAGACGCGTATGGTGCCCCGGGCCGAGGTGCAGGACGCCCAGCGGTCGTTCTGCTCGGCCCAGGTGACAGATTCGGGCTGGGGCAGCCCGTAGCTGCGGGCCAGTTTGGCGGCCCGCTCGGCCAAGCTCAGCCCGCCGGACTCGGCGGCTCTCTTGCGCTCGAGCCGGCCCGCCAGGCTGGCCACCGTCTCGGCCTCGGCTTCGGGGGTCATCCCGGCCGGAACCCGCACCTCGATGCAGTCGGACAGCATTTTGGCCGCGGCCGTCTTGCGACGCTTGGGACTGCGGATCACGCGGATGGGAAGCTGCGCCGGCGCCTCGGGCACTCGGTCTGGAGCCGCGTCGAAAATCGTGTCCAAAAGGGCTGATCCCATGGATCGACCATACCGACAGCGGGTGACACATTGGTGGATGCTGCCCCCTCGGCCGTGCTGGGATAGCATCCGCGGTGAGCACAGGGGGAGAGCGATATAGCAGACCAGGCCCAAATCCGGGCCGCGTGAGCTGACGCGTGAGCTGAAATGGCCCATCCCCTTTTGGACATACCCGACGGGCTGGACTGTGTGGACCCCGATCTGCTGGAGAAGCTGCGGAACGGAGTGATCGACAGGCTCCCCGAGCAGGCTCTAAGCTGCGTGCCGCCTGATGTGCGCGACGAAATCCCCGAGGAGTTGGTCGAGCTCGCAACCGCCAACCCCGATGTTGCCTTGGCGGCAGCGGTCGTTGCCGTTGTGGCCACGTTGGTGCTTCTGTACAAGCTGGTCAGGCGGGCCTTCGTTTTCGCCTTGGCCGCGGGAGCGGTTGCCGTCGTCGCCTGGTGGTTGTGGCTGGCGGCGCCGAACATCGCCTGATCACCCCCAGACGGGGGGTCGACCGGCCGGGGCCGGGCCCTGCTCGACGATTAACCGCCGCCCATACGGGTGTGGAAAGCTGGCCTCATGGCAAAGCAACGCGAAAAAATCCGCCTGACCCCCGAAGAGCAAGAAGTGTTCATCGAGGAGCAGAAGAGCCTCCAAGTGGCCACCATCAACCGCGATGGCACCCCCCATCTCAGCACCCTTTGGTTCGCCGTGGTCGACGGCGACATCGTGTTCGAGACCTACACCAAGTCGCAGAAGGTCAAGAACCTGGAGCGCGACAGCCGCATCACCCTGCTGTTGGAGGACGGCGACAAGTACGAGAACCTCCGCGGAGTGTCCATAAACGGCCATGCTGAGCTGCACACCGACCCCGAGGACGTCCATAGCTATGCCCTGAAGGTGATGGTTCGCAATCACCCCGATGTAGACAGGGAAATGCTGGACCAGGCGGCTCAGAGCATGGCCCGCAAGCGCACTGCGGTGGTGGTGAAGGCCGAGAAGACCATCTCCTGGGACCACACCAAGCTGGGCAGCGGCAGCTGACCGCTGCATTTCCCGTATAGCCAAACCGGAAAGGCCGGTAGCGTTGGGGGCCTGGTGAAGGACTTTCTCAGGTGGCGGTCCCACCGGTGCCGGATGCCGCCGCGGCCCAGACCAGCACCCGTCTGGTGAGGGACTTGCTCAGGTGGCTGTCCCACCTGCTTCGGCTGGCTGTTCTCATTCCCATGCTGGCGCTGGCGCTGGCCGCCACTTTGTTCGTGGTGTGGCCACCCACCGCCGATGTGCTGCAATCGTGGGAGTCCACCCCGGTGGATGTGAACCTCGCCGAAGACGTGAGCCTCGACGAGCTGTCGGTCCGCTCCTACGTCTACGACTCCGACAGCCGGATAATCGACGTGTTCAGCTATGTCGAGAACCGGGTGCTGGTCGATCTCGCCGACATCTCCGATGAGGTCAAGCACGCGGTCATCGCCATCGAGGACGAGAACTTCTACCTGCACACCGGGATCGATCTGAGCGCAGTGTTCCGGGCCGGCCTCGAGAACGTCGGCGCCGGCGGCATCACACAGGGCGGCTCCACCATAACCCAGCAGATCATCAAGAACCTGGTGGTGGGCAACAAGGTGGAGGCGGAGCGCAAGCTCCAGGAGATGGCCATGGCCAAGCGGCTCGAGCGCCAGATGGGCAAGGACGAGATCCTCAACCTATACCTGAACACCGTGTATTTCGGCCAGGGCGCCTATGGAGTCCAGGCCGCAGCCGAAGTTTACTGGGGGCTTGACGCCGACGAGCTGGGCTGGGGGGAAGCCGCCTTGTTGGCAGCGCTGATCAGCAACCCCAGCAGCTACGACCCCATCAACAACCCCTTGCGCGCTCTGAACCAGCGGCGCATTGTGCTGAACCGGCTGGCCCTGCTGGGCTACATCACCGAGGCCGATGCCGACGACTACCACCTCCAACCGCTGCCTGCCGCGGTGAACGAGATAGAGCTGCCCCCCAAGAGCTATTTCGTGGAAGAGGTCAAGCAGCAGCTTCTGGACGACCCCCGATACCTGGGCGGGACCTCTGAGGAGCGCTTCAACCTGGTGTTCAACGGCGGGCTCAGCATCCACACCACCTTCGACCCCGCAGCCCAGCAACACGCCGAAGCTGCTGTGGCAGCCACCATGGAGGAGTACAGCACCGGCGAGCACGCCGGGGTGGAGGCCACCATGGCCCTGGCCGCGGTGGAACCCGACACCGGGGCTGTTCGCGCCTTAGTCGGCGGCCCGGGCTTCGTCCAGGACACCGAGGAGTTCAACCTGGCTACTCAGGGAACCCGCCAGCCCGGCTCGGCTTTCAAAACTTTCGTGATGATGGCGCTCTTCGAGCAGGGATACCAGCCCAGCGACCGTGTGAGCGGTCGGGGGCCGTGCCAGATGCCCAATCCGGGCGGGGTGCCCGATCCCTATGTAGCCAACAACTTCGCCCGCTCGCCCGGACAGGTGGAGACCATCGCCAACCAGATCAGGGTCTCCTCCAACTGCGCCTTTTTGCGCTTGGGCCGGGTGGCGGGGCTCGAGGCGATCACCGAGACGGCGGCAGAGATGGGCATAACCACCCCCTTGCCCGCGGTGGCATCGCTTCCCCTCGGATCGGCCGAGGTCCATCCCATCGACATGGCATCGGGCTACGGGGTGATCGCCACAGGGGGAATCCGCTACGAGCCGTATTTCATCCAGCGGGTCGTGGACCGCCAGGGCAATGTCCTCTATCGCCACGAGCTGTCGGGCGAGCGGGTAGTGACAGAGCGGTCGGCTTGCTGGGCAACCGACGTGTTGGAGAACAACGTGGTCAACGGCACCGGGCGGCGGGCACAGCTACCAGCCCAGGCCGCCGCGGGCAAAACCGGCACCACCGAGGAGTCGGCCGACGCATGGTTCGTGGGTTTCACCCCCTATCTGGCCACCGCAGTATGGCTGGGCAATCCCAATGAGCGCATCCCCCTGCGCGGGGTCACCGGCAGCACCTATCCGGCAATGGCATGGGGGCGGTTCATGGCCGCCTATCACGCCGGCCTCGGCGAGGTCGGCTTCCCCCGCTGTCCCGGCGAGACACGGCTCGCAGAGCTGATCGAGCTTGAAGACGTGTACACCGTGGGGGTGCCCTGCGCCACACCCATTGCCCCCGAGGATCCGGCTGTGGTGGTGCCGATAATCGTGGCTGTGGACACCGACGACGATGGCGCCCACGACACCTGTGTGGACTTGTTGGTCACCGAGGGGGTGGCGCCTTGCGGCTTCAGCGAATTCGCCGTCGAGGGGGGAGAGCCCATCCCGCTGTTCTGCGGCACGCCCACTCCCATCGAAGCAGAGTGCGGAGAGGGCCAGTTCCCCTTGGACTCCGATGACGACGGGGTGGCCGACACCTGCGTGAACCGTGGATCTGGTCCGGGACACCCAGACGACGACGGGGTGGTGCCCGATTCCGACCTCGCCCCCGATTCCGATTCAGCCCCCGATTCCGGCCTCGTTCCCGACGAGGCGAGCCCATCGGGGCCTAATATCGCGCCGTGAGCGAGGATCGATTCCAACGCCTGCTGTCTCTGCAAGACCACGATACCCGCATCGACCAGCTCCGCCACCGCCACGACACCCTTGCCGAGCGGGCGGTTTTGGCGGCTTCCCAGGATGCTTGCCGGCAGCTCGGCGACCGGCAGGAGGCGAGGCGGACCGAGCTCCGAGAGCTTCAGCGCAACCTCAAGCGCAATGAGGACGAGTTGGCCGCGTTGGAAGATCGGACCAAGCGGGAGTACGACCGTCTTTACTCCGGCGAGATCACCGGCACCCGGGAGCTGCTGACCCTCCAAGAAGAGGTGGACGGTTTGCGCTCTCGCTGTTCGGACATGGAAAGCGATGCCTTGGAGTTGATGGAGGCGATTGAGGGAATCGAGTCTGAGGTGGGGACCCTGGGGGCCAGCCTGGCAGAGGCCAACGCCGAGGTGGTTTCGGCCCAACAGCAGCTGACCGAGGCCGAGGCCACCGTGCAGGCCGAGATCGGCCAACAGACCGCCGCCCGCTCAACCGAGGCTGCCGGAATCCCCGAGGACGCGTTGGCCGACTACGAGGGCCTTCGAGCCCGCATGGGCGGCGTGGCGGTGGCCCGACTCCGCAACGGCACCTGTGAGGGCTGCCATCTGGCGCTGTCGGCCATGGAGCTCGACCGCATCCGCCAAGCTCCCGCCGATAAGCTGTGCCATTGCGAGGAGTGCGGCCGCATCCTGGTGCGGGCCTGACCATACGGTCAACCGGTGTTCTTCTGGTTTCTGGCCCTCAGCTTCGTGCTGGTGGCCTTGGTGTTCGACAGCCCGGCGCTGGACTACCGCACGGTGATGCTCGGCTCGGTGCTGCCAATGGCCGAGCAGCTAGCCGATGGTCCATGGGCGTTGCACACCCTGTTGGCCCCGCTGGTGGTGCTGGCGGCGGTGATGCTGGTCACTCGGGGCCGCCGGCTGGCCCGCCGCCGTTGGCTGGGCCTCCCCATCGGGCTGCTCTTGTATCTGGTGCTGGACGGTGCGTGGCTGCGTACCGGGCTGTTCTGGTGGCCGGTGTTCGGGGTTGATGCGGCCAGCGGGGAACTCCCCGAATTCAAGCCGTTGGCCACGCTGATCACGCTGGAGCTGATCGGGCTGGCCGTCGCTGCTTGGGCGGTGCGCCGGTTCGGACTGGCCGACCGGGAGCGACTGCGCCTGCTCTGCACCCAGGGCAGACTGGACCGATCTCAGATGGGAAGGGGTCGGCCGCGGCGACCTCAGAGGAGCTGAATGCCTCAGTCTCCAATGAGGCCGGACGGTGAGCCGGCCTGTAGGCGGGATTCTGTCCGGGTCCTTGCGGACCGTGGATGGCCATCCATCTTCGCGGCCTACCCGGGGACTGCCCTTGCCGGGCGGCGGGCCGCCATGTCCCCTGCTTGGCCTTGCTCCCGGTGGGGTTTGCCTAGCGAGCCGGGTTGCCCCGGCCCCTGGTGCGCTCTTACCGCACCGTTTCACCCTTGCCTGTGCCCGGAAAGCCCGGGCCATCGGCGGTCTGTTCTCTGTGGCACTTTCCTTCGAGTCGCCCCGACTGGCTGTTCAGCCAGCACCGTTGCCCTGCGGAGTCCCGACCTTCCTCGACGCCGGGCCCTAGTACCCGGCGCCGCGGCCATCCAGCCGACTCACCGTCGCCACCAGTATGCCATCCCAGCCCATCCCGGAGCGAGACGGTTCTACACACCACTAGAGGCCGATGTCGGAGAGCTCGGGGTGCCAGCGGGAGGCCCGGTGTACCGCCTCCTGCCAGCGCTCGCGGTCCACAGAGCCCTGTGGCGCCAGAACCGCTCGCGGCGCCCAGGAGTCGGCCACCTCCTGCCAGCTCGACCACTGGCCCAGCGCCCGTCCGGCGAGCACCGCGGCGCCCAGGGTGGTGCCCTCCACCGCCGGGCACAGCTCCACAGGCCGGGCCAGGGTGTCGGCCAGTATCTGGTTGAACACCGGGTTCCGGGACATGCCACCGTCCACGCGGAGCCGCTCGATGCGATGGCCGCTGTCAGCCTCGGCCGCTTCCAGCAGATCGGCGGCCCGCTGCGCCACACCCTCGAGCACAGCCCGAGCAACGTGGGCCGCGGTGGTGCCTCCGGTGATGCCGAACAGCGCGGCCCGCGCGCCGAAGTCCCAATGGGGGGTGCCCAGCCCGTACAGGGCCGGCACATAGACCACTCCGCCGGTATCGGCCACGCTGGCGGCCAGCTCGGCCGACTCGGCCGCGTCGCCCAGCAGCCCCATATCGTCGGTCAGCCAGCTCATATTCGACCCGGCAGCGATCATCATGGCCTCCACGCCCCACACGATGGCCCCGTCCTCCTGCCAGGCCACGATGGGGAACGTGCCCCGGTCGCTGCGCTTTTGGGCAATGGGCCTCCCCGGTCCTGTGTACACGTCCAGGAAGGCGCCGGTGCCGAATGTGAGCTTGGCCGATCCCTCGCGCACGCAGCGCTGTCCGACCAGCGATGACTGCTGGTCGCCGATGATCCCGGCGATCGGCGGCGACCCCGGCAGGGCGGTGGCGGCCCCCACCACCCCGGTGGAGTCCACGATCTCGGGCAGGCAGGCGGGGGGAACGCCGAGCCGGCCCACGATCTCGTCTGACCAGCCGCTGCCGTCGTCGGCCAGCATTCCGCTCATGGCGGCGTTGGAGGGGTCCGCCACATGACGGGCGCCTTGTGTGAGACACCACACCGTCCAGGTGTCCACGGTTCCGAAGCACAGGTCGCGGCTGCGATCGGGGTCGCAGCGGTCGAGCAGCCAGGCCAGCTTGGTGGCCGACTCGTTGGGCAGCAGCTCCATTCCCTCGGACTGCCACGCCAGGCACTCGCCCACCGTGCGGAGGTCCTGCCATCCCAGTGCCGGGCCCACCGGTTCGCCGGTTTGCCGGTCCCATACCATTGCGGTTCCCCGCTGGTTGGTCACGGCCACAGCATCCACACCCCCCACCTCGCGGATCACCTCGGTGGCGGTCTGGAGAATCACCGATGCCATCTCGTTGGCGTCGAACTCCACCAGTCCGGGCCCGGGCATGTCGGGCGGGGTGCGCTGCCGGCGGAAGCAGCTCACCCGGTGCCCGTCGGTCACCGCCGAGCGGATGCTGCTGGTGCCCACATCGATGACGCAGATATTCACAGAGGAGATTGTGGCAGGGTGACGGCGATGGTCCACACTATGGCGGTGAGCCTGGACGATCACGGGGGATGGGCCGGGGTGTTCCGGCAATTGACGGGGGGCGGCCACCTCAGCGCCGAGACGGCTGAAGCGGCGATGGCCGAGATATTGGCCGGGCAGGCCACGCCCGCGCAGATCGGGGGTTTCATGGCCGCCCTGCGGACCAAAGGGGAGACCGCTCAGGAGTTGGCAGGCATGCTGTCGGCCATGAGGGCCGCGGCCGAGCCTGTTCCGCTCGACGCCGCCGGTCTCGGCATCATCGACACCTGCGGTACTGGCGGCGATCACAGCGGCAGCATAAACGTGTCCACTGCGGCAGCGCTGGTGGCCGCGGGTGCGGGGGCCAAGGTGTGCAAGCACGGTAACCGCTCGGTGTCGTCGCAGTGCGGTTCCGCCGATGTGCTGGAGGCTTTGGGCGCGGCCATCGACCTCGGACCGACCGGAGTTGCCCAGTGCGTCTCAGACGCCGGTTTCGGCTTCTGTCTGGCCCCTCGGTTCCACCCGGCCATGCGCCACGCTGGATCGCCTCGCCGCGAGCTGGGGGTGGCAACGGTGTTCAACTTCCTCGGCCCGCTGGCCAACCCTGCCGGGGTTGTGCGACAGCTAGTGGGAACCAGCGACCCGGCCATGGCCGAGGTCATGGCGGAGGTGCTGGTTGCCACCGCCTCGGAGCGGGCCATGATCGTGTACGGACACGACGGCCTCGACGAGCTGTCCACCGCCGCGCCCACCGACGTATGGGAGTTCCGGGGCGAGGACATCGCGCGGTACACGGTCGATCCCGCCGCGCTCGGTTTGACCCCGGCGCGAGACGATGATCTGGCGGGCGGAGACGCGCGCTTCAACGCCGCCTGCCTGCGGCGGGTGTTGGACGGTCAGGCCGGTTCGCACCGTGATGTGGTTATCCTGAACGCGGCTGCCGCATTGGTGGTGGCCGAGGTGTCCGAGTCGTTGCCTGAGGGGTTGGAGGCGGCCGCAGCGTCGATTGATGCAGGGCATGCCCGCGGGGTGCTCGAGGATTTCATCTCGGTTTCCAACAGTGCCAGGGCACAAGAGGAGGACGAGTGAAATCAGGGGACAGTCCCACCACCGAGGAGCTTCGGGAAGCGCTGATCGCCGCCGTCGGGGTGGCTCGAGACGGGAAGGGGGAGAACCCTCCCATAGACCCGCCGCCGCGGCTCAAGCAGTTCTTGGCCTTCAAGCCCGACAAGTTCACCACCCGGGCGCTGGCGCAGGTCCGCGAGGCGGTGGAGGCCGACGAGGAGTTCCGGGCCCGGGTGGCCGCCGCGGTCGAAGAGGGGAGGGTGAACCGGGTCGGGTGGCTGTGGTTGGCTCGGCCAACGGGGTGGGAGCAGGATGCGGCCGATCTGGCGCAGGCCGCCGCGCAGGCATCGGAGAAAGCCGCCGATGCCCAGAGCTTTCAGGATCTGGGGCAGAAGCTGCGCCGGGCCTTGTCTGCCCAGGAGAAGTCCGAGCGCCAGCGGGAGAAAGCCAGCCGAGAGCGCGACGAAGCCCGGTTGCAGGCGAGCCAAGCCCGAACCGAAGCCCGGCGCTCAGAAGAGGAGTCGGCAGGGCTGGCTGCCCACTTGGAGCAGGCTAAACGGGATCTGAATGCAGCTCGCAAGAACCAGGCCCGCTTGGAGCGCAGCGAGATTCGCAGCGCCGACAAGCTCAAGAATGCCAAAGCGCGGATCGATCAGCTCAACAAACAGCTCAGGGATTCCCGGGATCAGCACAGCCAGGAGGTTGTCTGCCTCAAGGAGCGGCTGGCCGCAGCCGAAGACGAAGTGGCGATGGCCCGGGAGGCCGGATTCGAGCCCCCCTCGGCTGCCCAGCCCGTTGTCGAGGCCGAGCTTCAACCCCTTGCCAAGCGCTCGCCGGTGCCGATGCCCTCGGGGATGCTGAACGACACGCTGGCAGCCGTCGAGCATCTTTTCCGCTCAGTGCCCGAGATCGTGGTGTTGATCGACGGCTACAACGTGACCTTCAAGAACTGGTCGGAGATGCCGGTTCAGCAGCAGCGGGAACGGTTCTTGCAGAAGCTCGAAGAGCTGGGCGCCCGGTATTCGGGGGCCGAGTTCGTGGTGGTGTTCGACGGCACCAAGACCGACTACGACTACATACCCACCACCCCCCGCTCGCTCGGGGTGTCAGCGCAGTTCTCGCTTCCGGGGGTGACCGCCGACGACCACATCATCGATATGTGCGCCAAATATCCCCTCTCCCGCCCTCTAGCGGTGGTGTCTGAGGACAACGACGTCCGGGAGCGGGCCCGCAGCTGCGGGGCCAATCTCGTCCATCCCCGCAAACTGCTGGGGATCATGGGGTTGGAGGTGGAAGATCCCGATGGCTGGGCCGGCTTCGGAGTTCGGTGAGTTCCCCCGACTCCGATGAGGTGATCGCCGCAGGGGTGGCCGCCGGCCTCGACGCCGTGGGCGTGGCTTCGGCCGAGCCGTTCGAGTCCGCCAGAACCGCACTCCTGGAGCGGCGCGAGCGAGGGCTCCACGCCCAGATGTCCTTTACCTATCGCAATCCCGACCGCTCCACGGATCCCGCTCGGACCGTGCCCGGGGCCCGTTCCCTGGTGGTCGGCGCGCTCGGCTATAGGCGCTGGACTTCTCCGGCGCCCGACCGGGCCGTGGGCCGGGTGGCGGCCTACGCCCGGAGCGACCACTACTCCAGGCTGCGGGCTGCTCTGGGTCAGGTGGCCGAGCTGTTGCGCCGCGAGGGGCACACAGCAGTGGTGGCGGCCGACGACAACGCCCTCGTGGACCGGGAGGCGGCTCGGCGGGCCGGGCTGGGCTGGTACGGGAAGAACAGCAACATCCTGCTTCCCGGCCGCGGCAGCTTGTTCGTGCTGGGCTCTGTGATCACCACAGCGGAGCTGTCCCCCTCCGCGCCGGTCCCCGAACAGTGCGGCGCCTGCCGCCGCTGTTTGGACGGCAGCCCGACGGGGGCGATCATCTCGGCCGGGGTGGTGGACGCGCGACGGTGCCTGGCCTGGCTGGTGCAGGCCGATGGCGATTTCCCCGAGGAGTTCCGGGAGTCCCTCGGGGACCGCATCTACGGTTGCGACGACTGCCAGGAAGTGTGCCCGCCCAATCGCCCGACCGCACCCGCCCATGATGCTTCGCACACCGGGCAGCCGGCGCCGGCAGATGGCGGATCAGCCGTGGCGTGGATGGTCGCCGCCTCGGAGGGGCAGGCAGCCGTCTCGGGTGCGCCAGCAGATGGCGGATCAGCCGTGGCGTGGATGGATCTCGTGGAGTTGCTGGCGCTGGACGACGATGAGCTGATGGCGCGCTGCGGGCGCTGGTACATCCCGCGGCGCGACCCCCGCTACGTGAGGCGCAACGCGCTTGTTGCATTGGGCAATTCCGGCCGGGGCCACGACCCCGAGGTGGCTGAAACCGTGCAGCGCTATTTGTCGGGCACCGACTCCATGCTGGTGCGTCACGCTGAGTGGGCCGCCCGGCGTCTCGGGCTGCGCTCAGCGGCGCAGGTTTGATCCATGGCCAAGCACTTGTTGATCACCAACGACTACCCGCCCAAGCTGGGAGGCATCCAGAATTATCTGTGGGAGCTGTGGCGCCGCCTGCCCCCCGACGACGTGTGCGTTCTGACCCGCTCCCATCCCGGCGGCGCCGAGTGGGATGCCGTCCAAGACCACCGGGTGGTGCGCGCTGCCCGCCAGTTCCTGCTGCCCACCTCGGATATGGCCCGTGAGGTCGGCGAGCTGGTCGCCGAGGTCGGCGCCGAGCTGGTTCTGTACGATCCGGCTGTGCCGCTGGGGGCGTTGGCCCCCCGTGCGTCCCATCGATACGGCGTGATAATCCACGGCGCCGAGGTGACCGTTCCGGGGCGCCTGCCCGTTGCCAGGCAGGCGTTGGCCAGGGTGCTGCGAGGCGCAGAGGTGGTGGTGGCGGCCGGGCGCTACTCGGTGGGAGAGGCCGAGCGCGCCGCTGCCGGGCCGCTGCCTGCGGTCATCGTGCCGCCCGGCGTGGACGTCGACCGCTTCAAGCCACTCGACGCCGGCCGGCGAAAAGCGGCCCGCTGTCGCTTCGGCCTTCCCGTTGACGCCCCCGTGGTGGTGTCGATCAGCCGTCTGGTGCCCCGCAAGGGCATGGATGTGCTGATCGCGGCATCGGCCCGGTTGGCCGACCGCCACCCGGGACTCGTTGTGGCGGTGGCCGGGACCGGCCGCGACCGGGCGCGGTTAGACCGGCTGATCGGCCGAGCCGGAGCGCCGGTCCGGCTGCTCGACCGGGTGGCCGATTCCGATTTGCCCGACCTTTACGGCTGCGCCGACGTGTTCGCCATGGTTTGCCGGCAGCGCTGGGGCGGCTTGGAGCAAGAGGGGTTCGGCATCGTGTTCTTGGAGGCGGCCGCCGCGGGCGTGCCGCAGCTTGCCGGCGACAGCGGGGGAGCGGCCGAGGCGGTCGAGCACGGACGATGCGGCCTGGTGGTAGACCAGCCCAGCCGCATCGACGCCGTGACCGCCGCCTTGGACTCCCTGTTGAGCGATCCAGCGCGCCTTGAGCGCATGGGAATGGAGAGCCGGCTGCGGGCCGTGGCCCAGTTCTCCTATGACCACATGGCCGAGCGGCTCCGAACGGTGTTGGACGAGGTCGTCGCGCGCCGATGATGCGGTTGACCGCGCTTTGGGGCCGCCTGGTGCCCCCAGATGCCCAAGGCCGGCAACTCATGCGGGCCTGTTGGTCCGGCACCGCCGCCTTCACCGCCGTAGCCGTGCTGGTCACGGCCTTTCCCGATCCTATGGCCGTGCCCATGGCTGTGGCTTCCCTGGGGCTGCTCGGCGCCGGGTCTGCGGCCATGCTCTGGGCTTTCCGCCGGGCGCTGGAGCGCAGCCGCCACGAGCTGATCGGTGTTGGCGGGCTGTACTTCCTGGTCGGATGCGCCCCCCAGTCGGTGCGCCTGTCCATGATGGCTGCGTTGGCCTGCGAGCTCTTGGTCGCTCTGGCCTCCGCCTCGGCCCGCCCCTATACCGCCTCCGCGTTCGGTATCCTGGTACCCGTCTATGCGCTGGGCCTGTCTGGCGCATGGGGTGCTGCATACGGGATCTTCCCGCCCCGGCACCCTGACAGCACAGTATTGGAACTCGGCGATCCCAGCAGGAATGGCGACGATGTTTGACCAGACCACCAATAGCATTTTCATCGAGGCGCCCCCCGAGCGCTGTTTCGAGGTGGTTTGCGATTTCGAGTCCTACCCCGAATGGGCCACCGAGGTGAAGCAGGTGGAGGTGGTGCGGCAGGACGAAGACGGGCGGGGCGGGCTGGTGTCGTTCCACGCCGCAGCCATGGGGCGCAGCACCAGCTACACGCTGGAGTACTTCTACGGGTCCAACCCCCTGCGGGTTTGCTGGCGGCTGGTGCAGGGCGATCTGACCAAGCGCCTGGACGGGGAGTACTCCTTCAGCCAGGTGCCGGGCGAGCCGGGCCGCACCGAGGTCACCTATCACCTCGAGGTGCAGATGGCGATGCCGCTGCCCGGTTTCGTGAAGCGCCGGGCCGAAGCCCGCATCGTCCACACAGCGCTTGACGACTTGCGCCGCCGGGCCGAATCCGGGGCGGGAAAACCGCACTGAACCCCGGCCGCGGGGGGCTAGATTGAGGTTGTGGACTTTCGCCGAATCAACAACCTGCCGCCCTACGTTTTCACCATCATCAACGACCTGAAGATCGAGGGGCGCCGGGCCGGACACGATATCATCGACTTGGGGTTCGGCAACCCCGATCTCCCGTCGCCATCGGTGGCGGTTGACAAGCTGGCAGAAGCCGCCCGCAACTCCCGCAACCACCGGTATTCTGCCAGCCGGGGCATCCCCAAGCTGCGCGAAGCGCTAGCGGGCTACTACGCCAGCCGGTTCGGGGTGTGGCTCGATCCCGACACCGAGGTGATCAACACCATCGGGGCCAAAGAGGGGCTCTCCCATCTGATGTGGGCACTGCTCCAGCCCGGCGACGCCGCCCTGGTGCCGTCGCCGTCCTATCCGATCCACCTGTATGCCCCGCTGTTTGCCGGCGCCGAGGTGAGGGAGATCCCGCTGAGCACGGGCACCGACTTCTTCGGCGCCATGCAGGAGCGTTGGAAGTACTCTTGGCCCAAGCCGCGCATCATCGTCTTGTCGTTTCCCCACAATCCCACGACCGTCTGCGTGGATCTGGACTTCATGGCCGGCGTCGTGGCCTTCGCCAAAGAGCACGACGTGCTGCTCGTCCACGATTTCGCCTACGCCGATTTGGGGTACGACGGCTATGTGCCTCCGTCCATAATGCAAGTCGAGGGGGCCAAGGATGTGGCCGTGGAGTTCTACTCGATGACCAAGTCCTTCTCCATGGCCGGCTGGCGGGTGGCGTTCATGGTGGGCAACCCCCAGGTGGTGGCGGCTCTGGCCAAACTCAAGTCTTATTTGGACTACGGCACCTTCCAGCCGATTCAGATCGCGGCCACCGTGACCCTGAGCGAGGCGCCCGCCCACCCCAAGGAGGTGTGCGATATCTACCAGAGCCGGCGGGACGCCCTCTGCCAGGGGCTGAACCGCATGGGCTGGGAGGTTGAGCCGCCCAGGGGAACCATGTTCGTATGGGCCAGGATTCCCGAGCCCTACCGGGAGATGGGGTCGGTGGAGTTCGCCTCGTGGTTGGTGAAGGAGGCCCGTGTGGCGGTCTCGCCCGGTGTGGGGTTCGGGCCTGGCGGCGAGGGTTTCGTGCGGTTCGCCCTCATAGAGAACGAGCAGCGGTCGGCACAGGCCATCCGCCAGCTTCGGCAGGCTATGACCAAGCTGGATGCGTAGCCTCCGGTGAGAGTAGGGGTATTGACCGGGGGCGGCGACTGCCCGGGCCTGAATGCGGTGATCCGGGCCATCGTGCGCAAGGCCGAGCGCCATTACGGCGACTCGGTGATCGGCTTTCTGGACGGATGGCGCGGTGTGCTCGAAGGCGAGTTCATCGAGTTGGACGTCGCCTCCATGCGGGGCACCCTGCCCCGGGGCGGCACAGTGCTGGGCACCTCGAGGATGTCCCCTCGGATGCGCGAGGACGGGGTCGAGCATGTGCGCGCCGCTGTCGAGTCCGCGGGCGCCGATGCCCTGATCGTCATCGGGGGCGAGGGCACTCTGTCGGCCGGCGCGGGCGTCAACGATGCGGGGGCGGCCAAGGTGGTAGGCGTGCCCAAGACCATCGACAACGACATCGGGCTCACCGAGCAGACTTTCGGCTTCGACACCGCGGTGGGCATCGCCACCGCCGCCATCGACCGGCTGCACACCACCGCTGAGTCGCACGACCGGGTGATGGTGGTGGAGGTCATGGGCCGCCATGTGGGCCACATCGCCACCTGGGCGGGAATCGCCGGCGGGGCCACCTTGACACTGATCCCCGAGGAGCCCTTCGACATCGAAGCGGCAGTCGAGGCCATTGCCCGCCGCCACCAGCGGGGCCGCTGGGCCTCCATAGTGGTGGTGGCCGAGGGGGCTCGGCCCAAGGAGGGGACCATGGCGCTGCCCGAGCCGGAGATCGACGAATTCGGGCATGTGCGCTTGGGGGGCATCGGCCACGCGGTGGCGGCTGAGATCGAGGCCCGAACCGGCTACGACACCAGGGTGACGGTGTTGGGCCACATCCAGCGGGGCGGCACCCCTAGCGCGTTCGACCGGGTGCTGTGCTCTTGGTACGGCGTCGCCGCCATCGACGCCGTGCATGACGGCGACTGGGGTTCGATGGTGGCCTATCAGGGCGGGGAGATGGTCAGGGTCAGGCTGGCCGATGCGGTGGCCGAGTTGAAGCCGGTCAGCCCGGCCTTGTACGACGTGGCCAAGACCTTCTTCCCCTAGGGGTGTGCCGCAGAAATAATCGCTCGTGTCCTGCTAGGCATCGCCGCCCTTCGCGGCGTTGCGCCTCCTTGCCGTACGCTGGGAGTATGGCTGCCCGGGGGCCTCATAGTGCGATGTATCCGATGTTCGGTCATACCCGGTCGGCATCGGCTTGTCGCAGCAGCCTGAGGAGGGCGTCGGCCACCCCGGGGGCGGCTGCGAACACGAAATCGCGGTTGGGAGGACCGCCGTTCAGATCTTGCACGACGGCGCCCGCCTCTTCGCAGATCAAAACCCCGGCGGCGTAGTCCCACAGGTTCAGCCCGGTCTCGAAGAAGGCGTCCACCCGGCCGCAGGCCACCGAGCAGAGGTCGAGCGCCGCTCCCCCCATCCTGCGGATGTCGCCGATGTGCGGCAGCAGTAGGCCGAGCACCTCGGCCTGGCGAGGCCGCTGTTCGGGTTCGTAGGAGAACCCGGTGGCCACCAGGGCCAGCGCCGGATCGCGGTCGGGGCTCACAGCGAGGCGGTCTCCGTTGAGCCGGGCGCCGCCCCCCCTGTGTGCGGTGAAGGCATCGTTCAGCGTGGGGTCGATCACCGCGCCGGCCACGATCCGTCCTTGGACCTCGGCCGCCACCGACACCCCGAAGCCGACGTGGCCGTACACGAAGTTCACCGTTCCGTCGATGGGATCGATGATCCAGCGCACACCGCTGGCGCCGTCGCGCCCGGTGCCCTCTTCGCCTAAGATGGCGTCGTCGGGCCGCTGGGAAGTCAGGAACTCCACTATGGCGGCCTCGCAGGCCATGTCCATGTCGGTCACCAGGTCGGTACGCGACGACTTGGACGAGATCTGGCGTGGCGCCCCGGTTTCAGCCCGCAGCAGCGAGGCCGCCGTTTCGGCGGCCTCAGCCGCCAGATCCTCCAGGAGGCCCCACGCGGGGATTGGATGCGGAGCAGACGGTTCTCGCACAGACGAACTCTACGCCCCGGTCACCGCGGCGACGATGATCGCGCCGCTGTGCCCCGTTAGCCGCGGTCTTGACGGCGGCCGCCGAACGTTCGCCATTCCTCCATGGCCCGCAGGGTCAGGTTGGCCACCACAGCCATGCCCGCCGCGCCCCCCAGAGCGCCCAGCAGGGCGCCGAGCCCGGTCCACAGGCCGCAGTCGCCCTCGCACTGGAGGTCGATGAAGGCGAACCCGATCAGCCCTCCGCACAGCCCCCCGATCAGAATCGACGCGAACGCCAGCCACCGCGCCGCCTTCGGCGGCAGCGCCGAGCGCTGCTCGGGAGGCGGGGGACCAGCCACTCTCCCATGCTAGTGGTGTGTTTGACGGGTGAGGCCAGCCGCAGCGACGCGACGGTGGACTTCGAGGTCAGCCTGAGCTGCATTCCCGGCAGCCGCCCGATGATCCTGCTCACCCCGGTGCGCGACAGCGATATCGGCGAGAACATGTTCGTCTCCCTGTCAGCCAGCAGACAACCGCCACGGTTACCGTAGCCATCGGCAGCGAACACCGGCTGGCCCTCGCCCTCGCCTGGAACACGGGACTCGCGAACACCCAAGCACAAGGCAACGTCCACTCCACCGACTAACCCCCAGCGCCGCGTTGGCCGCCGGTCTTAGCGGCACCGCCGCCACACTGACAGTTCCTTGCAGTTCGCTGGCAGGGGGACGCCACGAGTTCATTCGCGTAAGGCCGCATCGGGCCATACTGGGGGGATGTCGGGGCCGATTCTGCATGTTGACATGGATGCCTTCTTCGTGTCGGTGGAGCTGGTTCGCCGTCCTGAGCTGAGGGGTTTGCCGGTGGCGGTGGGTGGGCCGGGCAGCCGCGGCGTGGTGGCCTCGGCCTCTTATGAGGCAAGGGCTTATGGGGTCTCGTCGGCCATGCCCGTGGTTCGGGCCCGCCGCCTGTGCCCCGACATCGTGCTCCTGCCCGGCGACCACGAGTTCTACTGGCAGGTGAGCGCGCGCATCATGGACATCCTGCGTACGTTCACCCCGCTCGTCGAGCCCCTGTCGGTGGACGAGGCCTTCTGTGATGTGTCAGGCGCCCACAGCCGACCTGTGGAGATCGCCCGCATGATCAGAGGGCGAGTTCGCTCCGAGGAGGACATAAGCTGCGCGGTGGGAGTGGCCTCAGTCAAGTTCCTGGCCAAGCTGGGCTCCAAGCTGGCCAAGCCGGTGCCCACGCCTTCGGGGCCGTCGGGGGGCGTCGGGGTGTTCGAGGTGCCCGTCGGCCAAGAGCGGGAGTTTCTCGCGCCGCGCCCGGTCGGCGACATCTGGGGGGTGGGGCCCGCCACGCTGGCCCATCTGAACCGCATCGGCATCTCCACCATCGGCGAGCTGGCGGCGTTTCCCCTCAAACGGCTGGAGGGGGTTGTCGGCAAGGCCCACGGCCGGCATCTGCACGACTTGGCCAACGCCGTCGATCCCCGCCCAGTGGTATCCGAGACGGCGCCCAAGTCCATGAGCCGCGAGACGACGTTCCCCCGCGACCTGTGCTCACACGACGTCATCGGCCCGGAGCTTGTGGCTCTGAGCGATTCTGTTGCGTCCCGCCTCAGGGCAGCCGGCGTTGCTGGGCGCACGGTGACCGTCAAGGTGCGTTTCGGGGACTTCAGCACCATCACCCGATCCCACACCGTGGCTGGGCCGGTGGACTCGGGTGTGGCGCTGGCCCGGGAGGCCAAGCGGTTGTTGAGCGCGGTGGATGTGGCGGCGGGCGTGCGCCTGATCGGGGTCGGGGTGTCGGAGCTGGAGGATTCCGGCCAGTGCCAACTCGCATTGGACTTAGAAGATCAGTCGGGCGAAAGCGGCGTTTCCTCCTCATGGCACGAACTCGACCGGACGATCGACCGCATCAGGGGTCGCTTCGGCGCCGGGGCGATCCAAGCCGGGGCAGGCTCAGACGCAGGTGCCGGGGGAACCGGGTGGAACAGCCCCCAGTGAAATCCATTCGGCATTGTCTGGCGGGTCGGGCTGTGAGACACTTAGCGGGTGCCACTCTCCGAGGATGAGCAACGGATTCTCAGCGAAATCGAGGAGCAACTCTACGAAACCGATCCGGCGCTGGCCCGCGAGGTGGGCCGGACCACGGTGTTCACCCATCCGGCCCGGAATCTCCGCTTGGCCATTCTGGGCTGCGTCGGCGGGCTGGTGTTCATGGTCTTGACTCTGTCGACCTCCTATTGGCTGTCGTTTCTGGGTTTTCTGGTCATGCTGGCCGCGTCGCTCTGGGCGTGGAGCAGCCTGCGGAAGCTGGGCCGCTTCGGCCTTCAGCAGATCAGCGACAGCATCAACCGGGGAGATGTGAGCGATTTTCTGAGATCCCCCGGGCGGCGCTTCGTGCATCGCCTGCGAAGAGGCGGCGCTGAGCGCCCCGAGCGCGATTAGCCCCGATTGTCCATGGGATTGGGAACTATATACCGTGCTAAATACCGTGCTAACCACGGAACGGAGCCTCTCCGTAGCAGGCGAAGTAGTAATAGATCGCTCGTGAAGCCACTTCGTACATAATCTCGACCATCTCATCCACCGACCACGGCTCTTCGCGGAAGAAGAAGCTGCCGCGGTTGAACGCCCCTGACTTGCCCTGGTTCACCACGTTCACCGTGTTCAGCGGCCCGAACATGGCAATCGTGGACACGCGGTCCAAGATGCTGCTGTCGTCAGCGAAGTCGCATCCGTAGCCGAAGCACACGAACGGGACTATCGCCTCGCTCATCATCGCCGTGCGGAACCCGATCACGTTTTTGCCCAGCCGCTCTATGGCATTTCCCTTGGCCTGCTTGGGCTTGCCCTCCGCTGCCCGAAGGTCGTTAGTTCCCTGGTTCTTGACCTCGGTGATGAGGATGGGCCGGGCTGTGCCGTCACTGGCGAGCATGGACAGAATGCCGCCATCGGGCTTCATGGTCGACGTGTCGAAGTGGTAGTGGAACTCGATGTCATGGAAGTCGCTGCGTAGCGATGACACGATGTCCGCCAGCTTCCACTGGTCTGTGTGCTCCAACTCCACGCTGAACACGTCTGCGATCCGATCCACAACCTCAATCAGTGCACGGCCCAGCTCAGTCTCCTGCTTCCGCGAAGTCATGTTGATGACGGTTCCGGCCTGCTGTTCTCTCAGGTCGTGTTTTCTCACCACTGTCAGAACTTCCTGACCAAGAACAAGTGCTCGTTGACATGGATATTGCGCCCGCGGAGGTTCCGGCTGCCCTTGAACGTGTTGTACCGCAGCTTCCTCTCGTCCACATAGCCGACTCCATTCAAAAACCGCCGCATTCGGTCCATCTCCACAAACCCCTCATCGTTGAACGATATGAGGACGTATCGCGCATCCACGCGGGACACGGCATCGGAAAGCTGGTCAAAGGCGTACCGCTTCTTGTTGTAGAGGGAGCGGTTCCAGTCCGTCGGAATGCCCGACACCGCTGATATGTCGTTTGGCTCGGCGTAGTCAACGAGCAAGTTCAGCATGAAGTAGTTGGAGCCGTAAGGATGCTGGTTGTAGGGCGGATCGAAATATGCCAGATCGAAGCCGCCTATCTCCGGAATCAGCTTGTTGGTGTCCTGCTGGTGGACCTCAACGTCCGTCGCGAACCGGCTCAGTATGGGATGTTGAAGCCGTATCTGGCCCTTGATGCGGGTGAGTGCGTCAGCGCCTGAACCTCCGAACCTGCCTATGCCTGTGCGTTTGTCCTTGTAGAAGCCCTTGAACACCCCTGCTGTGTTGGCATGGACCGACGCAGCGGACAGAAGTGGCCCTAGAAGGAGATCGTGAAGGTCCGGGTTCTGCTGCCCGATGAACTGCCGGAACCAGTCCAGCCGCTGTGCATTCTCCCTTGTGTAGAACACTCGTTCGCCCAGCCGTATGTCTGCGTCGTCGTCGGGAGCGTACATGCGCCCGATGAAGCCGGAACACGTCGACGCTTGTTCGTCGGCCTCTAAGTTGGCTCTGCACACGATGTCTTCCACGGTTTCCGTGTCTACGTTGCAGCGGTTGGATAGATAGCAGTTCGCCGCCACACGCGCATACGACTCCAAGTCGTTGGAGACGACGCGCTCTGCATACGCCTTGAACAGCCGGGAGACGATGCCCGATCCGGCGAACCCGTCGAACAAGTGGAGCTTGTCCCGTCCCGTGTCCGCTTGGACTGCTTTCAGCGCCTCCGCTATCGGGCCGATCAGTTGCCTCTTGTTGCCTATGTAGGTGATTAGCTGCTGTCGCAAGTAATCGGGCGATTCGGTTAGGTCGCTTGGCGCTTCCATCAGACTCAACTGCATGGCAATCAGTCATTCTCCAAGTCCGTAGCGTCCATCGACCCAGGCGGCATCTTCAACATCTTCCCCACAGCCTCTTTGAAGCCCATGTCAAGCGGCTCGATGTCGGGCCACTCGCCGGAATCGTCCGGCCAGTCCTCCCGGGTCACGCCGCCACCCTATCCCTGCTGGCGCGCACGCCGTCGGCAATAAGCTCCCGGTGGGTGAGCCTGCGCCCGTCCTTGCGGCGGATCAGCTCGGCCATCTGCACGATTGTGTCCTTCGGGCGCTCGTTGTGGCGGCACTGGAACTCGGCCACATATCGGTGCAGGTGCTCATGGCTCATCGAGTGGTACACGCCGTGGTAGCCGCGCTTGAGCGTGGCCCAGTGCGACTCCATCCCGTTGGTGTGGGCCTTGTCGCGCACGTACTCAGAAACCGTGTGCTTGACCGATTCGTGGCCGTAGCCCCTCCCTGTCAGGGGAAGGTAGCCCTTCGCCTCGTCGGTGTAGACCATCGCCCCTTGCTCGGCGTGGTCCTGGACCATGCCCACCAGACTGTCCGATGTCGTGTCGGGAACCACGCGGGCGGCGATCTGGCCCGTCTCCCGGTCCTTGACACCGGCGACGATGGCCTTGCCGACCAGCCCGCCAGCGGCCTTCATCCGCTTGTCCTTGTGCTTGTTCTTCTCCAAGCCTCCGATGTAGGTCTCATCGGCCTCGACCGGCCCCGAGAACAGCGGATCGTCCTGGCGCATTGCCTCGCGGATTCTGTGGGCGAGAAACCACGCCGTCTTCTGCGTCACTCCCAAGTCCCTTCTCAGCTTCAAGCTGCTTGTTCCCTTCAACCCCGTGGTCAGCAGGTAGAACGCCAGAAACCACGTCTGCAACCCCAGGTTCGAGTCCTGCATCACCGTTCCATAGCGAACCGAGAAGAACTTGCGGCAGTCCTTGCACCGAAGCGGCATCGTCCTGCGGTTCTTCACGCGTGCGATCCTGTCGCCGCCGCAGTGCGGGCATAGCGTTCCATCCGGCCCGCTCAGGTGCCTTCAAACTGTGCCTGCTGCGCTCATCTGACTTGCTCATACTGTCTATGGTATCGACGTGAGTGACAGCTTCTCCTGGCTACGTTTCCCCTATTCACAGTGTTTTGGTTACCATCGTATATAGTTCCCGCCGATTCCGATGCCAACTCTGCTGATTCTACCAACGTGGATTCCGATAGTTCAGCTTCACCAATGGAGAACGGTGACATTTCGATGAGTCAATTTATAAGATGGACTAGCCAGGGTTATTGGATCACCTATGTGAACGGACCGGACTGCATCTCCTTATATCCGGGCTTAAGTACCGAGCGACTGATATACCGGTGCCCCGACAGCTAGTGGTGTGTCTTGAGTTTAGCGCCATGGATTGCGAGGACAGCGGCGTTCCTCCCGCGATCCCAGACCTGGCCTCGATTCCCAGAACTGCGGGCCGATCCAAGAGTGCCGTGGCTGTTCCAGCCCGATCCCTCCAGTGTTGAACCCTCGAGCTCAACGGGTTTGACGGCCTATACGCGAATGAGTATTTTGGGTATTATGTTGAAGTCCGGGTGGCTGAAGCAGCGGCGTCGTAAATTGCCCTGGTACGAGTACCTGTTCATCACTGTTGCCCTGCTCGTCGCTACTCAGATCAGCCATTGGTTGAGCGGTCTAGGCATTCTTATTGTTCTCGTCGGTTCTTTAGCTGGTGGTTTCGCGGCGGGTTATGTGGCCTACAAAGGGGGCAAACGGCTTGGTGAGCGGTTTCCGGCTCTCAAAAGCAAGCACGTTGGGTACTTCGACCGCTGATGTGTCGCTACGCTGAGCCTAGTGGTGTGTCTTGGGTTTATTCGCGCGTGTCCTGCTAGGCATCGCCGCCCCTCGCGGCGTTGCGCCTCCTTGCCGTACGCTGGGAGTATGGCTGCGAACCCAAGACACACCACTAGGCCTGGGCGATGGGCGTTGTTGAGCCGCTCCTCCACTACTGTCGTTCACTGGGCCTCCGTTCGCAGTCGGGACCAATAACAGACCCCACACTGCCACAAGGGCCAATTCATCCAAGGATCCGAACTGTTGACAAGGGGCTCTACGCGTTGAAGATGGGACATCGGGTTCTGATTTTTGTGACGGGTTGAGTTTGGCCGGGTTTTCTTCCGGCTGCAAGGAGGATTCTGAGCCGGTAGTTGTCCAGGTTTTGGAAGCCTCTGGCTAAGCGTTTGACGTCTTTGATGTTGGCGTTGGCTGATTCGGTGCGCCCGTTGTGGGTGCCGATGCGGACGCTGGTTTGGATCTCGGTTCGCCATTTGGCGAGGGTGCGGGCGAGGGTGCGGAGCTCGGGGGCTGCGCAGTATTCGCTGGCGTCGTCGAGCAACGAGGCGGCCTGGTCGGGGTCTTTGATTTTGAGCACCGAGATGAAGAACGCCCTGGCGAAGCCAATGAGCATGCTTCCCGAGCAGCTCCGGCGATCGCCGGCCCGGGACCGGGGCAAGGAGCTCTCCGCCCACGCCCGGTTCACCGTCGAGACCGACATCCCCGTGTTCTTCGCCGATCCCCAGCTGCCCAGGCAACGAGGCACCAACGAGAACACCGACGGGCTGCTGCGCCAATACCTCCCGAAGGCCACGGACCCGTCGCGACGGCCTGCCGAAGACACCGAGGCTGTCGCCCACGCCTTGAACTCCCGGCCCCGAAAGACACTCGGAAGGAAAACCCCAGCCGAAGCCCTCAACGAACAGCTACACCGCACCCAACAACCCGGAGTCGCGACGACCGGTCGAATCCGGCCAATACACCGCTGTAGCCTTCGCCAAAGCCTGCCGGCGCCTCGGCATCGCACGATCCTCCGGAAGAACCGGCAACGCCCTGGACAACGCCCCGGCCGAGTCGTTCTTCTCCACCCTCACCCACGAGCTCATCGACCGGCGCTCCTGGGCCACCAAAGCCCAGGCCCGCCAAGAGATCGCCATGTGGGTCTGCGACTGGTACAACCACCACCGCCTCCACTCCGCCATCGGCATGGTCCCACCCATAGGATACGAACTCACCTGCACCCCCAAGCCCCACAACCAACCTCTCCACGAAAAGGGGGGAAGCTCACCTGAACCACCAGGGGCCTCCCGACTCTTGGACTATCTGACAGTCACAAGAATCAGCGAGGCCCCCAACTGAATGGCGGACCCTCAGATGACGCCCGATACACAAAATTCCCGACAGACCCCCCTGACAAGGTCCATGGGCAGTACAGTATAGTGGATCTGTGTTGAACATTGGTAAGAAGCGCCGTAAATTGCCCTGGTACGAGTATTTGTTTGTCGTCGTCGCAGGGTTTGTAGGTATTCAGATCAGCGATTGGTTGGGCGATCTAGGCATTTTTATAGCAGCCATGGGTTCTTTAGCTGGTGGTTTCGCGGCGGGTTATGTGGCCTACGAAGTGAGCAAGCGGCTTGGTGAGCGGTTTCCGGCTCTCAAAAGCAAGCACGTTGGGTACTTCGACCGCTGATGTGTCGCTAAACCCAGCCCAGGTCCAGGCGGACCAGCCATTCAGCTTCAGCGCCGGGTTTCCGACCAAGCACCGAGACGGGCCTCCCGCCCAGATGCATCTTTGACACCAGGCCGCGGACGCCGCGTGGAGAGCTTTCGGGGGAGGTAGGCCGCCATCAGTTTCCGCGCTCGGCCCACGCGTAGGCCCACTTCGGCCCTTACCGACCGCTCGTGGTCCCGGGCGAGTTGCCGGTGGTCCTCGGTCGGCTCTGAGGGGGCGAAGGCCGCAGCCGCAGCCAGCTCTGCCAGCCGGCGCAAGTCGGGGCTGTGCAGCGGGACTTGCCTACTGGCCCGGCGAGCGAACTCGTCGTGGGTCTCATGGGATCGGGGCGCCATGCTTGCGAGCGCCAAGGAGTCGAGCGTCTTCGCCCAGAGCAATGTGATCTCGGCCCGGCTGCCCGGCTTCTTGCTGCCCGAGATCTCCATGTATCGCCGGCGCCGTCGGGAATGCCGGATCCGGGTTCGCAGGACCGGGAAGAGCCCGATCCCCGAGACAATCGCAACCAGGGCGGCCAAGGCGGCCCAAGCCCGTGTGGAAGTCCCGCCGCTGCCATCGCCGACCGCGTTCCCGCCTTCGCCGAAGTCGGCCGGCGCCGCTGTCGGCAGTCCACCGAAATCGGTCAGGGCGCCCGGGAAGCCACGGGACTCGGAAGCGAGTTCTCCGGCGGAGTCGTCGGGCTGCGGGCTGCCGCCAACCTGGTTCTCGGCCACGCCGGTGTAGTTCTGGGCGCCTGGGGCGCCCCGGCCTGGAGTCGGCTCGAAGGCCACCCAGCCTGCGCCGGCCAAGTACACCTCGGGCCAAGCGTGGGCGTGCTTGCCCCGAACCACGTAGAGGTTGGGTTCGCTCGGATCGGCATCTCCCACGGTGAAGCCCACCGCCACCCGAGCGGGCAGCCCCAGAGATCGGGCCATAGCCGCGAAGGCGCCGGCGAACTGCTCGCAGTATCCCCGACGGGCATCCAAGAAGTCCTCCACACGGTCGCTGGAATGCCCGGACCCCACGCTGAGGTCGTATTCGAAGGCGCCGCTGCGGAAGAACTCCTGGAGCGCGAGCGACTGCTCGTAGCCTGATCCCGCCCCGCCGGCTATCGCCGCCGCCAAGCGTCGAACTCGGGGGCTGAAGTCGGAGGGAAGCGAAGTGTCATCCCCAGATACCCCGGAGGCCCCTGAACGGGCCATTTCGGGATCCAGCGGGGTGCCGAGCGGAATGTTTTCGAGCTTCGCGGGATCGAATCGGGGCAGCGCCGAGGAAACGGTGTAGGAGAGCCCATTCGAATTGTCCAGCGAGCGGCCCGCAATGAGGGTGGACGATGATGGCTCGTAGCTGATGTTGGCGGTTTCCGAGGCCACGTAGCGGGGCTCGAAGGCTGCGGGCAGCCACACGGCGCCGAGCTGCTCGATGCTGAACTCCTGGACCGACTGCTGCACGGTGGACCCCGACTGGAACAGCGACGGCAGAGGTCCTGGCCGGGCGGCGTAGTCGGCTCGCGATGTCCACACGGCGCCGTCGAATCGGTTCAGCGAGGTCAGCCTCCAATAAGCCCGCTCCTCAGTCCTCACCCGGAACATGGGCGTTTCGGCTTGGCTTGCCAGCCGGCCTCGGATATCCACCAGAGGGCTGACCACCACCCGTTTCGAACCCCCGCTTGCTCCCTGTATGGACTCGGGCAGGTTGAAGACTGGATCCTCGCCGCCACCCAGCACCGGGCCGGCCGCAACAGCAGCGGCCACCGACGCCGCCGCGATCGCCGCGCTGGCGCCCAGAAGCGCCCGGCGCCCGGACCGGGCTTGGCTGGCACCGCCCAGCCAGGCGGCATTGGCAGTGCGGGCCGCCACTCGGTGAACCGACACGAACAGCAGCAGGGCCGCGGTGAAGGCCCCTATGGTGAGAATCCGGTACCGGGTGTCGCCCACCAGCCCGACGAAGCCGACCGCAGCGATGGGCGCAGCGACGGACACGAACAAGGCCCGCCTCCTCAGCGCCGTCCAGTCGATGAGAAAGGCCATGAGCCACACCGCGGCCATGGCGCTGACCAAAAAGCCGCTGAGCGGATCTGCCGGTGTGCTGATGTCGCCGAACGCCGCCCACGCGTCTTCGAGGTCGGTCGCCAGCGCCGACAGGGTGTCCCCCGATGGCATGCCCCAGAACAGGGTGTGCCCATAGCGGGTCCATGAGACGGTCAAGACCAGGCCGACCGCGCAGGCCGCCGCCGAGGCCAGCGCACCGAAGCCCAGCCGGCGAAGGAGCAGCGCCAGCAGATGGGCGGCGCCGGCGGCGGTGAACACGGGCAGGACCCACTCGGCGCCCGCAAAAACCCGGATCAGGCTGAACGCAGCGGCCAGGGTCAGAACAGGGCCGACAGCCTCCAAAGCGATTTCTGAGCCGGAAGGCCGGTTTGCGGAGCGGGCTGGGCGGGAATCCCGAGGGGGGATCATCGCCGGGGCACTGGTGTCGGCGCTTGTGCGGGGGCGCCATGCAGGGCGTGCTCAGCGGGTGCGAACAAGACAGCGGCCTTGGGGCTGCCCCCGGCGCCCAGCAGTGCGAGCAGCGTGGACTCGGTTGCACCCGGGTTGGCCGGATCGGCGACAACGGCCACGACGAGGCCGCCGCCGTGCTGACGGCTGAGCGGTTCAACGGCAGCGGCGAGACTGCCGTCGCTCGGGCTCACCAGGGCGAGATGCCCGTAGATCTCGTGGAGGTGTGCGAGCCCGGATCTGTGGCCGCTGTCGTAGCCTGCGGTCGTGGCGAGGCGCACACCGTCGCCGCGGCGACAGGCGGCCCGGCAAATGCTCGCAGCCGTCGAAACCATCGCCTCGAAGCGCTGTCGCCCATTGCGGTCTTGGAGCTGGGAGCGCCGGGTGTCCAACAGCACGGTGGTTTGGATTCCAGACGGCTCCTCGAATTGGCGGACGACCAGCTCGTCGCGGCGTGCAGATGACCGCCAGTGGATGCGCCGGGGGTCGTCGCCCGTTTGAAACGGCCGCAGCCCGTAGAACTCTTCGCCGCTTCGGGCCATTGGGCTGTGCCTGGCGGCATCGGGGGTTTCCCCCAGCAGGCGCGCTGGAGGCTCGGTGTCCACGACTTGCGGGTAGATCAGCACCTCCTGATGTCCGCCGAGTTGGAATCGCCGGGCTGACATCCCGAGCGGGTCGGCTACCGTCAGAATCAGCGGGCCGACGACCACTCGGCCCCGGTCATGTGTCGGCAGCCGGTAGGAGACTGCCTGCTCGCGGCCGGGGCCCACCGGCGGCACCAGCAGGTCGGGCGATGGGATGAAGCTGTCCGAATCCCCGGTCGAAAAGCGCGCCTGGTCTGTGAGCCGCAGCACCGGCGAGCGCAGGCGACCGGTGTTGGACATCCTCAACTGCACCCGGCACTGGCCGCCGGCATGCACCCGCTGCGGATGCAGAGAGCGATCTGTCAGCCGCAGTGGGGGGCGCACCCTTACGTAGACCACCGAGCCTGCGGCGACCGCGGCGCCGGCGATGCCCACAGCGAGCAGGTCGTCGACGCCGAGCAGCCGGCCCGCCGTCGCCAGCAGCGCCGATCCGATGAGCAGCAGCCAGCCTTGGAGAGTGAGCATGGCCGGCCGGATGCTCAGTCCACCGGGGTCGGCACCGAGCCCACGATGTCGTCCACCACCTGCTCGGGCGGGATGCCCTGCGCCCGGGCTTGGGGGCTCAGCAGCAGCCGGTGGGCCAGGACCGGCACGGCAAGCTGTTTCACGTCGTCGGGCAGTACGAAATCTCGTCTGTGGGCTGCTGCCCTCACCCGACTGGCCCGTTGCAGCGCAAGGGTGGCCCGAGTGGACATCCCCAGGGTGAGGCTGGGGTGGGCTCTGGTGGTGTTGGCGATTTGAACCAGGTAGCGCTTGACGGACGGGGCGGTGTAGGTGGCGGCGGCCTGCTCGATGAGCTCGGCGATGGCTTGAGCAGACATGACAGGGCCCATGGAGTCCAGCGGGTTCTGGGCGCCATGGGCGTCGAGGATGTCGAGCTCGGCCTGCTCTGGCGGATAGCCCACCTCGATCCGCATCATGAACCGGTCGAGCTGGCTCTCGGGCAGGGGGTAGGTGCCTTCGTGCTCCAGCGGGTTCTGGGTGGCGATCACCATGAACGGGCGGGGCAGGGTATGGGTGGTGCCGTCCACGGTCACCTGGCGCTCGGCCATGGCTTCCAGCAGCGCAGACTGGGTCTTGGGGGAGGCCCGGTTGATCTCGTCGGCCACGACGATGCCGGAGAACACCGGGCCGGGCTGGAAGTCGAGCGTGTTGGACGCCCGATTCCAGATGGTGGCGCCCACCACATCGGAGGGCAGCAGGTCGGGGGTGAACTGGATGCGGCCGAACTCGGCCTGCACGGTGATCGCCAAAGCCTTGGCCAGGCTGGTCTTTCCGACACCGGGTGCGTCTTCGATCAGCAGATGGCCCTGGGCCAGAAGACAGGTGACGGCCAGCTCCAGCACGTCGGGCTTGCCCATGATGGCTCGGCCCATGTTGGCCGCGATCGCCTGGAACCGGTCGGCGAACAGGTTCTGCTCTGCTCTGGCTGTCACCACTCCTCCAAGTTTCTCAGGTATCTGCGGGTTGCGCCCAGCGCGCGTGTTCTTCTGCGGGCAAGCTCACCGGCTGAGCGTTTGGCCTCCGAGGAGACGAAGGGCTCTTGCAGGGATTGTCCCCGAGGGCGGGCGCGCCTTGGGCTGACTGTTCGGCTGCCGGCGGCAGTACTCTCGGGGCCACCAGCATGAAGAGCCAATCCGAGATCCGGTTGATCGCCACCACCGAGGTGCCCACGAGATGGGGCCGGTTCACCTGCTACGCCTTCCAGTCGGAAGCCGACGGCGAGGAGCATGTGGCGTTCGCCCTCGGCGACATCGCCGCCGCCGGCGAGGTGCTGGTGCGGGTTCACAGCGAGTGCCTCACCGGCGACGTGTTCGGCTCGTGGCGCTGCGACTGCGGCGCGCAGCTGCACGCCGCTATGGATGCCATAGCCGGCAGAGGCACCGGCGTGCTGGTGTATCTGCGGGGCCATGAGGGACGGGGCATCGGCATCGGCCACAAAGTTCGGGCCTACGCCCTCCAGGACAAGGGGCGCGACACCGTGGACGCCAACTTGGAGCTCGGCTTGCCGGTGGACGACCGCACCTACGGAATCGGCGCGGCCATCTTGGCCGAACTGGGGATCAAGCGGGTGGCGCTGATGACCAACAATCCCGCCAAGCACGATGGGCTGGCCTCCGTCGGCGTGGAGATCGCCCGCCGTGTTCCCCTCGAGGTGGCTCCCCGAACCGAGAACGCGGACTACCTGCGCACCAAGCAGCAGCGCCTCGGCCACCTGCTCGATCTGGTGTAGCCGCGGCTGCCTGCTTGCCAGCGGGGGCGGCAACCCCCGCGGCGCGATGCCTGAGGCCACTAGGCGCCGCTTCGGGCGCCGGTGATGTAGGAGACCAAGTCGTCTTTGGTCACATCGGCCACGTCCACCTCGGCGCGCTTGCGGCCCTGGTAGAGCACGACGGCTTGATCGCAAACTGCCAGCACGCGGTCCATGTTGTGGGTTATGAGCAGCACCGCCACGCCCTGATTGCGGAGGTTGGCGATGAGCTCCAGAACTCTCTGGGTCTGCTCGACTCCGAGTGCGGCCGCGGGCTCGTCGAGCAGCACGATTCGCTGGCCCCACGCCACTGCTCGACCGATGGCCACCGCTTGGCGCTGGCCGCCGGAGAGCGATCCCACAGGACGGCGCAGCGACGGTATCCGGATTTCTAGGGCCGACAGCGTGGCGGCGCATTCCCTGCGCATGCGCCGCTTGTCCAGCAAGCCGATGCGCTTGCCCAGCCATCCCCCCCGGGTGTGCTCTCGGTTCAAGAAGAGGTTTTCCGTGACATCCAGCGGGTTGATCACCGACAGCGTTTGATGGACTGTCTCGATGCCCAGTTCCCGAGCGTGGCGTGAGGAGCTGATGCGGTGCTCTGCCCCCCCGATGAAAATGCGCCCCCTATCGGGCTGGTACAGGCCGGAGATGCACTTCACCAGCGTCGATTTCCCGGCGCCGTTGTCGCCCAGCAAAGCGGTGACTCGACCGTGGTGCAGCTCGATTGAGACGTCGTCGAGGGCCTGCACCGCCCGAAACGACTTGGAGATGCCAGAGGCCACCAGCGCGGGGGCGGGGCTCGCTGCCTGGCCTTCGGGGCTCATCGGGTGCCCTTCCAGGCCACCGGGTTGCCCAGAACGTCCCAGACGCCGGCGACTGACGGGTTGCCCGAGCGCACACCGGCCACGCCAACCACAAATGCCCTGGTCACAAACGCTTGAATGCGGAATCCGAAGACCACGGTGTCGCCCTCGTTGATCTTGCGTTCCGGCTCGGGGTGCAGCTTCGCGTAGTAGTCGATGGCGGCGGGGTTGGGAATGTCCACCGGCACTGGCCCGGATGCCGCTTCGCTCGGATCGCGGGCGACCACGGCTGAAGCCTGGTAGTCCCCGAAGACGGGATCGATGTACAGGCCGCCGCCGAAGCAGAACGGCGTGCCTTGATGGATGTGGGCGATCTCGCTGACGTAGCAAACAGCGGGCTGCTCGGGCAGATCGCCCACCGCATGCAGGGGAGTGGTTCCGGTGAGCCCGTGCCCCGGCTCCACTTGCGTGGCCCCTGCCTCGGCGAGCTGCGCCAGCACTGCCGTCGAGGTGGTGCCCGGAGCGTTGATCTGGAGCAGGCGCTGGTCCTCGCCGCCCAGACGGCGCCGCGCTGTCTCTGCGGCTCGAGCCAGGGTTGCCATGTTGGGAGTGAGCTGGGCGCCGCCGCTGGACGGATCGAAGAGCAGCGCGGGAAACGTCGTGAGGCCGGCGAATCTGACGCCGGGAAGCCCGTCGATGAAGTCCATCATGGCGCCGAGGTCTTCGAGGGGAACGCCTCCCTCGTGGCCGGTGTAGAACTTGTCGCCGGGGGCGAACACCCGCACCAGCAGATTCTGGACTCGCCCGAGGCGGGTGGCCGCGGCGGAGGCCTCTGCTGCCTTGTTGGGCGAGAACACCGTCCAATGGTCCGGTTCCATGGCCGTGGCCTCTTCTGCCTCGGCCGCAGGCACCTGCACGAGATGCCCGATGTGCCCGAGATTGTGCCCGTTGGCGGCGATGGGCCGAGCACAGGCCATGTCGACGGCCACGTAGCCGTCGACTCCGGCATCGGTCATGGCCGCCAGGACGGCCGGCGCCCTCCCAAGCTGCTTGGTCATGGCGTAAACGGTCAACCCCAGAGACCTGGCCTCGCCCATGAGGTGCCCGGTGTTGGCGGCCACGGCGTCGAGGTCGATCGCATAGCTGTTGGCGGGAATGGCACCGGCCTGGTGCAGCTTCACCGCCGCTTCCACGAAGGCCGGATTCTTGTCCAGCAGCGATTGCAGGAACATCAGCTCTCCTTGGCTTCTCGCATGCTGAGGGCCACGGCTAGCTCTCCTTGGCTTCTCGCATGCTGAGGGCCACGGCCAAGATGATGATCACACCCCGGGCGATGATCTGATCGGCCACTTCCAACCCCATGAGGATGAGGCCCTTGTTGAGCATGGTCATGATGAGGGCGCCGGTGATGGCGCCGATTATCGACGCCCGACCGCCGAACAAGTTGGTTCCGCCGATCACCACGGCGGCGATGACCGTGAGCAGGTAGTCCTCGCCGAGGTTGTGGCGACCGACGCTGAGGCGACTCGCAAGAAGAATACCGGCGAAGCCGGCCGCGGTGGCGCTGGCCACCAGGGCGGAGATCTTCACACGGGATGTGTTGATCCCGACCGCATTGGCCGCGCCGCGGTCGGCGCCGGTGGACAGGACATGGCGTCCCCACCGCAGGTGGTGCAGTGCGACATGGCCGATTGCCCCGACGATGATGAGCCAGATCAGCAGCGAGGAGACTGGTCCCAGCCCGCCGGCGCCGAACAGCTCCTTGAAGCGGTCGTTGCGGATGGGCAGCGACTGCAAGTCGTTCCAATTCCGGGCGATGCCGCTGACGATGCCCAGCATTCCCAATGTGACCAGAAACGACGGGATTCGCACTTTCACGGCGATGAGCCCGTTCACGAGCCCGACCAGCGCCGACACGCCCAGGGCCGCCAGCGCTCCGGCCAGGAATCCGTGGCTTCCCACGACGTCCGCGGCCACCAGCGACGAGAGCGCAACCACCGAGCCGACCGAGAGGTCGATTTCGCCTGCGGCCAGCGCGAAGGCCATCCCCACCGCCATGACCGCGATAGGTGCAGCCTGGCGGCCGATGTCGAGCAGGTTGGAGGATCTGAGGAACCCGTCGTCGTACAGGATGATGCTGAACGTGGCCAGGATCAGCGCGAATGCCAGGTAGACGACGTATTGGCGAAGCCCGCCGTTATGTCGGTAGCGGTCGATCCAGGCCTCGGCCGGGGAGGGGCGCCCGGCCGGGGCCTGTTCGCTGATCGACTTGCGGATCACCTGTGCGGGTTCAGCCGTCGAGGGCGTCGAGGACTTCTTGCGGCGGTTCGACATTCAGCGACGAGCTGTATGCCTCCACGATGTTGTCTGCGGTCACCTCGATGGCGGGGACGACCACGAAGGGCGGTGCTTGCTTCCCGAGCAGGCCGTATGCGCCCTCGACGGCCATGGTGCGGCCGATCTCGTAGGCCTCGTCCGCGGCGATTCCCACTATGTTGCCGCCTTCCACGAGATCGAGGGAGACGTTTGTGTCCAGATCCATGGTCACAACCGCCACATCGTCACGCCCCGCAGATCGCAGCGCAGCCAGCACGCCGTCCGCGGGCCCGGCCGACCATGGGGCGTAGATGCCGTCGAGGTCGGGATTGCGGGTGAGCATGGCGGAGGCGATGTCCTCTGCGGCCGCAGGGTCGGCGAGGCCCTGTTCCTCCACAATCGAGATGTCCGGGAAGTTGATCTCGATCCAGGCCTTGAACGCCTGGTCGCGCTGGTTGGTCACATAGTACGAGGCATCGTGGAAGATGAAGCCGATTTCCCCTTCGCCGCCGAGCGCGTTGCCGAGCAGGTTGGCCGCGGCAATGCCCATCTCGGCCAAGTCGTCGGTGACCACGCCCACGAAATCCTCGCCGTGTACGTACCCCTCGGGGGTTGTGGACAGGAAAACGAGCTGCGTGCCGGCGTCGACCGCCGGACGGAAGCCCTCGGCCGCGGATACCGGGTCGATGGTGAGGCTCAAGATGATGTCGGGGTCGAGCACCATGGCGGTTGCAACGTCGTCGGCCTGCCGGGCCGCGTCGAAACCGGCCTCGGTTTCCACCACCACCTCGATGCCCATCTCGGCGAAGGCGTCGCGCGCCCCCTGGCTCACCGCGTTGGTGAAGGCGCCGGAAGTGTGCCAGAGCAAGGCAGCGGTATGTCCGCCGGCTTGAATCAGGGTCAGCTCGTCGGCGCTAAGCTGGATCTCGTCCGACGGAGTCGCCGTTTCGCCGTTCGGGCCCTGGGTCATCGGGGCTTGTGGGGCGGGTGCCGCTGGCTCTTCGGCCTCATCGTCCGGAGTCGCGGTTGCGACGTCCGGGCTCTGGGTCGCCGGGGCTTGTGGGGTGGGCGCCGCTGGTTCGTCATCGTCGTCGTTGCCGCAAGCAGCGGCCAGCAGGACGAAGACTGCAAGCAGGGCGCCCAGTATGAGCCAGCGAGATCTGGTCTGGGTTTGCATGGATTTCTCCTTTTCAATTTTGGTTGGGTTCAATTTTGGTTGGGTTTTATTTGGCGGACTGGACAGTTGGCGCTTCATCGGTCGGGGCTTCTTCAAGCCCACACCACGAGGCCACGAAATGGGCGAGGACGCGGGTAGCGGCCACAAGCTCTTCTATCCCCACGCGTTCGAACGGGGTGTGGCAGTTCGAGATGTCGCCGGGGGCGAAGTACACGCCGGGAACACCCCGGGACGCGAGGAAGGATTTCTCCGACCAGAAGGGAGCGGCCTCGATGCGCGGCTCTGCCCCTGTGATCGCTGCGATGGACGCTCCCAGCGCCGAGACGGCGGGGTGGTTGGCCGGTATCTCGTCGGGCATTCCCCCCAGCGGGTGATCCCGGGGGGCGGTAAAGGAGACGCTCGAGTCGACGCCGTGGTCTGAGGCGATCCGGGCCGCTATGTCCGAGATGGCCTGCGCCGCCGAGTCGAGGCTCTCGCTGGGCAAGACCTTGCGGATCAGCGACAGGTCGAATTGACCGGGCACCGAGATGCTCTCCCCGGAGCGGACTTCGGTGACCAGCAGGAACGCCTCCCCGATCAGCGGGTGCGGCGGCTGGCTGCGGAGGTTCTCGGAGTGGTCCCAGAGGGCGGAGCACAGGCGATGGCCGGCCCGGAGCGCGTCGATGCCCAGTTCTGGCGTGCCGAAATATGCCGATCGTCCCGTGAGCTTGATGTCGGCGATGAGGAAGCCCATCTGGGCGGTGTAAACGGCCGAAGTGGTGGGCTCGGTGTAGATCAAGAACTCCGGCGGGCAGTCGCCTGAGACCACGCCGTCGGCTATGGCCGCCTTCATGCCTGCCGAGACTCCGCTGCCGGGCTGGCCCGATTCCTCATCGCACACGAACAGCGCGGTCACCGAGCCTTTGGGACGGCAGCCGGCGCGGCGCACGGCTCGAAGCGACTCCAGGATGGCGCAGATGCCGGCTTTCTGGTCGGCGGCGCCCCGACCCCAGATCTGCTGGTCGATGATCGTGGCCGCATACGGATCGCCCCGATCTGTTCCGGCCCAATGAGCCTTCCAGTCGTCGGCATGCACGGTGTCGAGATGTCCCGCCAGAACCAGCGAGGGATTTCCGCGGCCCACGCCGGCATATACGTTGGACCGCTGGTCGTGGAGCGGCCGAAGCCGGCTGTGGTCCCAGCACCTGTCGTGCATCTGCCGGTGTACCCATCGGGCGAAGTCGCCCTCATTGGGGGTCACGCTGGGGATGGCCACGGCTTGCCTGACGAGTTCCACCAACTCCTCGGGGTCGACGGACGCGGCGACCGCCTCGGGGGTCACAGCCGGCGCCCCAGGATGTCGGTGACCAGCGACTCGTGCAGCTCTTCGAGCGCGTATGACACGGCGCCGAGGAATGTGGCGCGCCGACCGAGGGTGGAGGCTGAGACTTCTACGGGCTGCGGGCATCGCTGGCACAACTCGGCGTTCACGGCCTCTACGAACAGCGGGTTGGCTCCCACTCCACCGCCGAAGACGATCTTTTTGGGGTCGACTATGAGGCAGACGTGCAGCACGGCATCGGCCATGGCCGCCGCCGCGCTTTGCAGTGCATGGGCGGCGGCCTCGTCGCCTTGGGCGACCGCGTCGAGTATCTCGGGAACATCGGCATTGCTCGGCAGCTTGGTTGGACGTCCCGAATCGGCTGCTTGTCTGAACTGCCTGCGGATGGCCGGGGCCGAGGAGGCATCCTCTAGGATGACCGGCGGATTGGCATCGCCGGGGGAGCGGCAGAGCGCCAGCGATCCCACTTCGCCGGCAGCGCCGGTGCCGCCTCGGTAGAGCTCTCCGTTGACGACCATGGCCAGCCCGATGCCGGTGCCTACCGAGATGGCCACGAAGTCGGCTTGATCGATGTCGAGGTCGGCTTCGGCCAGCGCGGCCAAGTTCACATCGTTGTCGATGTGAACGTCCATCTTGAGCATCTCCTCGAGCTTGGCTCGAACCCGTACACCCTCGAATTGGGGCAGGTTCAGGGCCTGCTCGACGCAGTCCGCAGCAGCGGAGTAGATTCCCGGCACTCCGATGCAGGCTGTGTCCGCCTGTCCTCCGAGTTCCGAAAGCGCCTGATGGGCCTCTTCGGCGACACGGTTCAGAGCGGCCTCGGCGTTGGGCCCGGTTTCGATCTCTCGTTCGGCCACCACCGCCCCCACAAGATTGGCCACGCCGACGATGGTCTTGGTGGCGCCGATGTCGGCGCCCACGACGAACCCCGCCTCCGGCACGATCTCGTAGGGCATGGACGGCCTGCCCACATTTCTGTTTCTGACCGCAGTCGGTGTGCTGGTCAGCCGGATCAGCCCCGATGCCTCCAAGTCGGCCACCAGATTCGAGACTGTGGGCTTCGACAAGCCGGTCACGCGCGCGATGTCGGCGCGCGAGACGCCTTGCGGCGCCGCGTCCAACATGGCATCCACAATGCGCTGGCCGTTCAACAGCCTGAGCAGTCGGGAGTCAGAAGCGCCTCTCATGGGCCGGTGGTCTCCATCGGACAACAACCATAGCTAATCGGATGATGTGCTTCAGGGTTTGAACGGAGTTTCGTAACCAGCATAATCCTGTACGTATTGCAATATGTATGTGCCGCTTTCGTCGGCCGGATTCTCATGCATCACAAGCAGTTCTATGACGCCTTCAGCGCCGCGCAGGTGTGCGCCAGCTAGAAGACCTGACAGAGTTATTGTTACTGAATTTGACCGGCCGCCTGGGGGTGGGCTCACCGATGGATCAAGACCGTTCCAGGTAAGCGTTGTTCCAAGATAGTCGTCAAGTGTTTTTCCATGTTGTGCCAGGCCAGTTACGATTCCATCAAACTTGTTCTTGAAATGATCTTGGATGATTATTTTGTGTTTTTCAGGGTTTGTGAAGTCTCTGTAGTTATGAACACCGTTTTTACCCGTAAACGTACCTGCATCCCAGTGGATCACATCTGTGACATAGGTTGGTTCTGAGACTTGGTTAGGGTCAGTATCCAGAAACCCCGTTATTCCATACGCCCAGTTTGAGTTTGGTATATCTACATAGTGAGATGGATAATAGCCAGAGACATAATGTGTGCCGTATATATAATAACCAAGGTCATGCAAGTCTGACTCTTGAAATTGAAATCCTACGAATCCCAAGTAGTTGACTACTTTAGATTGAATGCTCTCCCAGTCGGTCAGGGGAGTGCCTTTATGAAAGAACTGGGCAATGCCAATCGCCTCAAAATACTCGCTCACTGTGAGCGGTCCGCTCATCACGGGGTTGCCTGTGCTGTAATCCCGCACGACTCGCCCCGGCTTGTATACAAGCGGGTATGGATCCAGCACTGGCTTGTCCCAATTGGTTTTGTAAAACGATTTCTGGCTCGGATCAATCGATGATTCAAATGCCCAGACAGTCTGGATGAAGTCTTCCCATGTCTTCTCATCGGGGTTCGCGTCGGCAGGGTTCACCGGGATCACCAGGAATGCCGAAAGCGCGAGAACGAGGGCTAAGGCTCTCGCAACCCTCGTGGCGTTGCGCGCGGTCAGCTCTGCGCTCTCACCGGGTGAAAGAAGTCGGGACGATATGAACGGTGTGCTCATTTGCTGTGTTTTTCCCCTCGCTGCTGCTTGCTGGCTCAGCATAAGGCGGATTCGATAGTTCGTCAAGATTACTAACTTTTTGCCTCGGGGGATCATTCGCGCTTTTGCCGGCGCGCGCCGAGAGCTGATCGGGGCGCCCCCGCAGCGCCGTTTCAACCGGGGGCCGTGAAGCTCAGACGGCTGCCGGGGGGCGGAGGCGGTCGGCGATGGCCCTGGTGAGGCGATCGAGGATGCTGGCCAACAGCACGATGGCGATGCCGGCCTCGAAACCCCGGCCCACTGCATCGCTGCGCCGCAACCCCCGCACTGCCTCCAAACCCAAACCGCCGCCGCCGACCAGCCCGGCGATGACCACCATGGCCAGGATGAGCATGATCACCTGGTTCACCGCCACCATCAGCTCGGGCGCGGCCAGGGGCATCTCCACCCGGCGCAAGCGCTGGCTGCGGGTGGCGCCGAAGCTCTCGGCCGCCTCGTGTATCTCGGAGGGCACCCGGCGCAGCCCCAGATCGGTGTAGTGGACCGCGGCGGGCAGGGCGTAGATCACCGAGGCGATGATGCCGGGGATGCGGCCCACATGGAACAGGGTTATCACCGGAACCAGCAGCACGAAGCTGGGGATGGTCTGGAAGAAGTCCAGCACCGGTTTGACAGCGGTTCGGAGCAGGTCGTTGTGCGCGGTCAATATGCCCACCGGCACACCTATGGCCAAGGTGGCGGCCACTCCCACGATGGTTTGGGCCAAGGTGTCCATCGACAGCGCCCACATGCCCAGCAGTCCGATGGCGAGCAATGCCGCTCCGATCCCGATGGCCAGGCGCAGCCCCCGTGCCCAGAGGCCGAGCACCATCCCGATCCCGATCATGGCCGGCCACGGGATGTCGGCTGAGAGCAGCTCGCGCAGCGGGGTGACGAACTCCAAGGTGACGAAGTCGCTGAAGGGGCCCGTGCCGATCCCCGAGCCGCCGATGTCGTAGAGGTTGTCCCGAGCCCAGTCCACGGCGTCGTCCACGTAGGGGGCGAACTGCCAGTTCAGCGATTCGGGGAACTCGTTGTGGCCGAGCAAGCCGCCGGCGGCGGCCGCCGCGAGGACCGCGGCGGCAAGCCATCTAATGGCCGGGGCGTCGCGGCCCGGGTCTGCGGTGGCGATTCCGGTGGAGAAGCGGTCCAGGATTATGGCCATGATCACGATGGCGATGCCCGCCTCCGACGCCTGTCCCACTTCGATGCTCTGCATGGCCCGCAGCACCACTTGGCCCAGGCCGCCCGCCCCGATGAAGGCGGCGATTACCACCATGCTCATGGCCAGCATGGTGGTCTGGTTCATGCCCGCGAAAATGGCCGGTCGGGCCTGGGGCAGGCGCACCAGCCGAAGGGTCTGGCGCTCGGTGGCCCCGAACATCTCCGATGCTTCGACGGTGACCTGCGGCACCGTGCGCAGTCCGACTTCGGTGAGCCTCACCACAGGAGCGAGTGCGAAGATCACGGTGGAGATGAGGGCGGGAACCCGCCCGACCCCGAAGAGCAGCACGAAGGGGATGAGGTAGACGAACCCCGGCATGGTCTGCATGGCGTCCATGGTGGGGCGGATCACCTTGGACACGGCATCGAAGCGCCAGGCGGCAATGCCCAGCGGAATGCCGATGACCATGGCGATCAGCACCGACACCCCCATCAGGGCCAGGGTGGCGAACGACTCCTCCCAGAGGTCGATCACCCCGATCAGCGACACGCCGGCCAAGCCCAGCGCACCGGCCGCCCGCCCCCGGGTCCACCACAGGCCGACTCCGGTGAGCAGCGGGTAGCAGTACCAGGGGAGCCATCTGAGCAGGGACTCCAGCCGGCGGATTCCCCAGTCGATGGCGTCGGTGATCGGATTCAGCAAAACGGCGTACAGCCAATGGGAGGTCTGGTTGTTGATCAGCCAGCGGCGGGCCCGGTCGATGGGGTCGGCCAGCCCGATGTCCCAGGATTCGGGGAAGACGCTGACATCGGTGAACAGCCGGAAGCCCAGCACCAGCACCGCAACGGCGCCCAAAGCCAGAACCGAGCGCGCCAGCCGGCTGTCTGAGGCGCTTCGGCGCCCGTTGGCCTTTGGGCGGGCTTCCTGCGCCACCGTCATGGGCGGTTCTCAGAGATCGCGCCCGCGACATCCTCCCCGTGGAGCAGACCCACCGGCGTGCCGCCCTCATCGCACACCACCACTGGCGAGGTGGACCCGAGCAGGTGGGGCAGCGCTGTCTCCAGCGGCGCGCTCGACGAGACCGGCGGCCAGCCGGGGTCGATGGCGGCACCGTCGAGGGGCCGCATCAGCGAGCAGGCCGGCAGGACCTTGGCGATCGGGGCATCCTGGGTGAACGCCCGGACGTAGTCGTCCGCCGGGCTGGTGAGGATCTCCAGCGGGGTGCCGACCTGAACGAACGCCCCGTCGTTCATGATGGCGATTCGGTCGGCGAGCTTCAGCGCCTCGGCGAAGTCATGGGTGATGAACACCAGCGTCCGCCGGAGCTTGACCTGGAGGTCGATCAGCTCGTCTTGCATGTCCCGGCGGATGAGCGGATCGAGGGCGGAGAAAGGCTCGTCGAAGAACAGCACCTCAGGGTCCACGGCGAGGGCCCGGGCCAAGCCCACCCGCTGCTGCATGCCGCCGCTGAGCTGCTGGGGGTAGTGGTCGCCCCAGCCCTCCAAACCAACCGTGTCCAACAGCTCCCGGGCCCGACTTTGGCGTTGTCGGCGCTCCACCCCCTGCACTTCGAGCCCGTAGGCCACGTTGTCCACCACCTTGCGGTGGGGGAACAACCCGAAGTGCTGGAACACCATGGCCATCTTCTGGCGCCGCAGCTCGCGCAGCTTGGCGCTGCCGGCTTGCGTGAGGTCGGTGCCGCACACCTCCACCCTTCCCTCGGTGGGCTCGACCAGATGGGAGACGCAGCGGATGAGCGTGGACTTGCCCGAGCCGGACAGGCCCATGACCACGAACGTCTCTCCTGGGGCCACGTGGAAGGAGGCGCCGCGCACGGCCACCACGCTGCCGGTGGCGGTTTGGATCTCCTCCCGGGTGTGTCCGGCCTCGGCCATCTCACGGGCCTCGCGGGGCCTGCGCCCGAAGACCTTCCACACACCCTCGACTCGAACCTGTGCCGGATCTCCGGCTGTGACCGATGCTGCGTCCATTGAGGCCCCCGGTGCCAGACCTTACCGTCCGCGCCGCCGGGTGTTGCGGTGGGCTACCCTCACACGGCAATGGGAGAGGCGGCCGAGCGGCCCATGAGTCTGCCGGTGCAGGAGCGCGCAATGCTGACCCGTGACCGGATCCTCCAAGCGGCCACCGAGGTGATCGCCCAGGAGGGCGCATCGGCGCTGACCCTCGACAGGGTTGCGGCCCAGGCGGGAGTGAGCAAAGGCGGTTTTCTCTACCACTTCGGCTCCAAGGATGCGCTGATCGTCGGGCTGCTCAACCAGGTGATGGGAGTGCTGGACAGCGAGCTCAATGTCCTGGCCGACGGCATCGACGCCCGCCGGGGTGCCTTCGCGCTGGCGTACCTCGACTATGTCCGGGAGCCGACGAAGGCGTCCACCGATACCGCGGTGTCGATTCTGGCCGCAGCAGCGCTGGACGACGACCTCTTGGACAGCACGCGGGACACTTTTCGACGCTGGCAGGACCGGTTGCGCCAAGACGACGGGCTCGACGAGGTGAAGGCGCTGCTGGCCCGGATCGTGGGCGACGGACTCTGGCTCATCGATCTGTTCGGGCTGGCCCCGCCCACCGCAGAGGAGCGCCGCAAGGTGCTCGACCTCGTCTCGGGAATGATCACCGATCATGGGCGGCGCGGCGCCTGATCGAATCGGACGAATAGACCGGGGCGTCTTGGGGGGCGAGGGGCTCGTTGCCCAAGACGAGGTCGGCCGCCTTCTCGGCGATCATCATCACCGGGGCGTAGATGTTGCCGTTGGTGATGGCGGGCATCACCGATGCGTCCACCACCATGAGACCCTCGGCGCCGTACACCTGCATGGTCTCGGGATCCACCACTGACCGGCTGTCGGTCCCCATGCGGGCCGTTCCCGACGGGTGCAGCGCGGTCTCGGCGTCGCTGGCCACCCAGTCCATGATTTCCTGGTCGGTGGCGACGTCGGGGCCGGGCGAGAGCTCGCCGGCGTTATAGGCGGCAAACGCCGGCTGGCCCATGATCTTGCGGGTGACCCTTATGGCCTCCACCCATTCGCGTCGGTCCTGCTCAGTGGAGAGGTAGTTGAACAAGATGGCGGGCTTCACCGCTGGGTCGCGTGAGGTGATCTGAAGGCGGCCGCGGGAATCGGAGTACATGGGCCCTACATGGACTTGGTAGCCGTGGCCGGTGCTCGGAGACGAGCCGTCGTAGCGGACCGCTAGGGGCAGGAAGTGGAACATCAGGTTGGGGTACGCCTCATCGGGATTCGAGCGCACAAAGCCGCCGCCCTCGAAGTGGTTGGTGGCGCCTGGTCCTCGCCGGGCCAGCCATTGCAAGCCGATCCAGGGTCGGCGCCACCGCTTGAGGTGGGGTTGCATCGACACAGGCTGGCTGGATGCGTGCTGTATGTACACCTCGAGGTGGTCTTGGAGGTTCTCGCCCACGCCGGGCAGGTCGGCCACAACCGGGATGCCCAGAGACTCGGAGAGGCCGGCCGGCCCCACCCCCGAAAGCTGGAGAAGCTGCGCTGATCCGAATGCCCCGGCGCACAGCAGGATGCGCGCTCCCCGGGCGGTGTGCGTCCGTCCCCGCCGCCGGTACTCCACGCCCACCGCCCGGTTCTGGTCGAACAGCACCCGGCTGATTAGAGCGCCGGTTTCCACTTTGAGGTTCTCGCGGCCCATCACCGGGTGCAGGTAGGCCCGCGATGCCGAGAGCCGCCGGCCGCGGTGGAGGTTGCGGTCGAAGGCGGCGAACCCCTCCTGGCGGTGGCCGTTGACGTCTTCGGTCATCTCGTACCCCGCCTCTTGCACCGCCTTGAAGAAGGCGGTGAACAGAGGGCTGTCGGCCGGTCCCCGCTCCAGCACCAGCGGTCCTGCGCCCCCCCTCCACTGGTCCGCTCCTGCCAGACAGGTCTCCATGCGCTTGAAGTACGGCAGGCAGTGGCGGTAGTCCCACGTCTCCATGCCGGGTTCGGCGGCCCACTTGTTGTAATCAGCGGGGTTTCCCCGCTGGAAGATCATGCCGTTGATGGAACTGGAGCCGCCCAGCACCTTGCCTCGGGCGTGGTAGATCCTGCGGCCGCCCATGTGGGGCTCCGGCTCGCTCTGGTATTTCCAGTCGTAGAAGCGGCTGCCGATGGGAAACGCCAGGGCTGCTGGCATGTGGATGAACACATCCCACTTGTAGTCCCGCCGCCCGGCTTCCAGAACCAGCACCCTGTTGGCTGGGTCTGTGCTCAGCCGGTTGGCCAGCGCGCAGCCGGCAGAGCCGCCTCCGACGATGATGAAGTCGTACAACGACTGCTCCTCTGGGAAGATGGGATCCTCTGGGAAGACGGTAGAGCCGGCGCCGGCAAGTTCCCGCAGGCCCGCCGGCGCCGGCTCTCAGGCTGGAGCTTAGGAGGGGAGCCAGGCGCTCCAGACGTCTTCGTTGGCCGCGATCCAGTCAGCCGCAGCATCGTCCACCGACTGCCCGTCGTTCTCGATGGCAGCCAGCATCGCGATCTGGTCGGCGCTGGTGTAGCTCATTGCCCGCAGGAAATGGTCCGCATCGGGGGCATCCTCCGACAGGTTTGCGCTGATGATCTTGAACAAGTGGTCTGCGGGGTAGTCGCAGTCGACTTGGTCGGGCGCATTCGCAGCAGCCTCGCCGCATTCATCGGTGTACTCGGGCAGAAGGACATTGGTCAGATCGTAGGCGTTGAATGCTGAGTGCGGAGTCCACAGATACACCAGGATTGGCTCTTGGCGGCTGTATGCCGCATCCACCGCAGCCAAGATCGCCGCCTCTGAGCCGGCGTAGACCACCTCGAGCGGCAGGTCCAGGTTGTTTATGATCGCCTCGTCGAACTGCACGAAGCTCGGGTCGCCGCCGAGGAACTGCCCTTTGTCGCCGGTTTCGGCTGTGGCGAACAGGCTTGCCAGCTCGGGATCGGCGAATCCCTCCCAAGTCGCCAACTCCGGGTGCTGATCCACCATGTAGGTGGGGATGAACCAGCCGATTTTCCCAACCGGCCCCAATAGCCCGGCATTGTCCACGTTGGCCTCCGGGTTGTCGATGAAGTCGATGACATCTTGCGCGTGGCCTGACGGCCATACCTCGAGGGACGCATCTATGTCACCGGTGTTGATGGCCGGCCATTGGGCGTTTTCGTCGATGTCGATCCGCACCACCTCATAGCCCAGCTCGCTCTCCAAAAGCGCAGCGGCCACCGCAGAGTTGGCCGCGGCGCCGTTCCAGTTGTTGACCGCTAGGGTGATCGTGGTCTGGGCGCCGCGGGTGTCCGCCGGCTCGGGCTCGGGTTCCGACGCCGGCCCAGATGCCTCGGCGGCGGGCGCCGCGGTGGCGGCCGGAGCGTCGTCGTCGGGCGCGGTGGCGGGAGCTTCGGTCGCAGTCTCAGCCGGAGCGCCGCCGTCATCGTCGTCGTTGCCGCAGCTCACGGCGACGAGCGCCAGTGCGGCTAAGAGCAAGGCAATGAGCCTCCAGCTTCGGAACGGTTTTGTCTCGTTTGTCCGCATCGGACTTCCCCCTCGGTTGGTGCTGCCCAAAACAGGCTAGCTGGACTGTTTTCTAAGATAGCACATCCTCCAGTTCTGCGCTAGTGCCCTGGATAGTTGATTTATCGCATATTTGTTGCAGTGTTATTGCAGTTTTATTGCAGTTGCATATGTGCAGTTGTGATGTCGAAAATCTGGTCGGCGGTGTTGTGCCAGGCGAGTTGCCTGTTTTCGCCCCTGGTCCCATCGCGCTCGCCGATTGCCTGGCGGCCCCGCTGCTGGGCCAGTGCCCGGTGGTTGCTGTCGCGTGGTGTGGGCTGCGTGGTGTCGCGTGGTGTGGGCTGCGTGCTGCGGTGTGGGCTGCATGGTGTCGCGTGGTGTGGGCTGCGTGCTGCGGTCATGGCCGGTTTGTCAGTTTCGGAGTATGGGGTTGAGGTGTTCGGGCTGCCAGGTGTCAGTTCCGGTGTCGGGGAACGTGTCGGGTGGCGGGACGACTTGGTGCCGCCCGGTCCGCTGGTCGCGTGTCACCTGGTGGTGTTTGTCGTGGATGTCGTGGTGGCAGTCGTTGCACACGGTGACCAGGTTGGGGTAGTCGGTGCGTCCG
>JAPYOG010000068.1 GCA_028278785.1 Candidatus Poriferisocius anaerobius
GGTCGTGGCGGGCGGGGTCCAGAACATGTCGATGGTGCCCATCGGCACCGCCCTGGTAGCCGCCGAAGCTCTGGGCCACGCCGATCCGTTCACCGGATCGGCGGGCTGGGTGCAGCGTTACGGCACCCAGGAGGTGTCGCAGTTCCGGGGCGCGGAGATGATCGCCGAGAAGTGGGACTTCAGCCGGGCGGACATGGAGGCCTACGCCCTCGAGAGCCACCGCCGAGCCATCCGAGCCATCGACGAGGGACGCTTCACCGCCGAGATCGAGCCGGTCGCCGGCGTCACTGCCGACGAGGGTCCCCGCCGCGACACCTCCCTGGAGAAGATGCAGTCGCTGCCGCCGCTCACCGAGGGCGGGCGGCTCACCGCCGCGGTCTCCAGCCAGATCAGCGACGGGGCCGCGGCGCTGCTGGTGGCCTCCGAGCGGGCCCTCGAGATCCACGGCCTGGTGCCCCGCGCCCGGATCCACCACATGTCGGTGCGGGGCGACGACCCGATCTACATGCTGACCGGCCCCATCCCGGCCACCGCCTATGCCCTGGAGCGCACCGGCATGGCCATCGACGACTTCGACCTGTTCGAGTGCAACGAGGCGTTCGCGCCGGTGCCGATGGCCTGGATGCACGAGCACGACATCCCCCACTCCAAGGTCAACGTCAACGGCGGTGCCATCGCATTGGGACACCCGCTGGGCTGCACCGGAGCCAAGCTGATGACCACCCTGCTGCACGAGTTGGAGCGCACCGGCGGACGCTGGGGCCTGCAGACGATGTGCGAGGGCGGGGGCCAGGCCAATGTCACCATCCTCGAGCGCTTGTGACTGCCGAACCCGGCCCGCAGGACCGCGGGGCCGCGGTTAGCGGCCTCGCTCACAACAAGGTCGTTCTGGTCACCGGCGGCGCGGGCGGGATCGGCCAGGCCGCGGCCCGGCAGTTCGCCGTGCAGGGTGCGGCCCATGTCGTGGTGGCTGATGTCGACGGCGAGGGCGCGGGGGCGACCGCGGACGCCATCAGCTCCGGCGGGCTGCAGTCCCGGACCTCGGCGGTGGCGGTGGACGTGACCGACGAGGCTGCCGTCATGTCGATGGTGGACGGGGTCGTGGCGCGGCACGGCCGTCTCGACATCGCCTTCAACAACGCCGGGATCGCCGACATGATGTCGGAGTTCGACCAGCTCGAGCTGGCCCGCTGGGACCGCATGATCGCGGTCAACTTGACCAGCGTGTTCCTGTGCATGAAGCACGAACTGCGCCACATGGCCGCCCAGGGCGGTGGCGCCATCGTCAACACTTCGTCGGGAGCGGGGGTGGTGGCCGCTCCGGGCCAGCCCCACTACACCGCGGCCAAGCACGGGGTGGTCGGGCTGACCAAGGCGGCCGCACAGGAGTACGCCCGTCGGGGGATCAGGGTCAACGCCGTGCTGCCGGGCTCGACCGACACTCCCATGATCCGCCGCTTCATCGGCGACAACGAGGAGATCGCCAGGATGATCGCGTCCACCAACATCGGCGGCCGGATGCTCACCCCCGACGAAGTGGCCGAGACGGCTGTGTGGCTGGCCTCCGACGCGGCCAGCATGGTCAACGGCCAGTCGCTGATCGTCGATGGAGGCGGCCTAGTCCGCTGAGGTCCTCGCTGAGTCAGGTCAGGGCGACGTCGACGCGGCGCGACGCCTCGTCCTCGCTCACATTGAGCGCGAACGACAGCTCCGACACCAGCACGCTGCGGGCTGTGTTGTAGAGCGTCTTCTCGCCGGCGGACAGCCCCTTGGCCCGCTCCCGCAGGGCCAGGTTGCGCACCACTTCGGCCACCTGGTACACGTCGCCCGACTTGAGCTTCTCCTGGTGGTTCTTGTAGCGCCGCGACCAGTTGGCCGGCTCTCGCACGTCCCGGCGGGCCAGGACCTCGAAGAGGTCGTCAACGTCCTCGGTGCTGATGGGCCAGCGCATCCCGACGTCCTCGGCCCGGTCGGCGGGCACGGCCACGGTCATCTCGCCGTGGGTCATGCGCAGCACGAGGTAGTCCTGTTCCTCCCCGAAAGCGGTGCGCTTCTCGAGCCTCACGATCTCAGCAGCGCCGTGATGCGGGTAGACCACCCGATCACCGACCTTGAAGCTCACTCTGCTGATTCTACCGCCCGCTCGGCCTCTCTAGCGCGGCTCGACTGTCGTGCCCAGGAACCCGAGGGCAGCGGCCGTCCGTCGAGCGGAGTCTTGGAGCAGCCCGGGATCGCGACTGGTGTCGCGCAGCACATCGACGATCTCGAAGTTGGAGCGATCCACCCAGGTGGGGGTGTGGGCGATCTCGGTGACCGACCACCGGCCGGTGGCCTCGTCCTCGGTCACCGTGAGATGAACGATCACGCCGTCCTCGGTGGGAAGCGGGCATTCGGTGCAGGTCTCCGGCGACTGGTTCGACAGGAAGTTACCCAACCCGTACACCAGGAACTCATCGCCGATCTGGACTACGGGCTGCACCATGTGGGCGTGGTGGCCGAGGATCAGGTCGATGTCGGGCGAGGCCAGCAATCGGGGTCCGAGGCCGACCTGGAGCTCGTCGAGCTCGCTGGTGTAGTTGGTGCCCCAGTGCATTGACAGCACCACGAAGTCCGCGCCCGCTGACCGTGCCCGCCGGGCCTCGTCGAGGATGGTCGCCTCGTGGATGACGTTGGACAGGTGGGACTCGTCGGGATCGAGTTCTCTGTTGGTGAAGCCGTAGGTGTAGGAGAGGTGTGCGACGGTGGCCTCGCCCGCGGTGAGCAGCGTGACCTCGTCGCGGGCTTCCGGCGAGAGGGCCATGCCGGCATGGGCGACCTGGACCCGATCAAGGGCGCCGATGGTGCCCACAATTCCCTCGCGCCCGGCGTCCGTCGCGTGGTTGGAGGCGAGGGAGCAGGTGTCGTAGCCGGCGTAGGAGATCGCGTCGGCCAGCTCCCTGGGCACCAGGAACGCGGGGAAATAGGAGAGATTGGCGTTGTTGGGCGACATCGGGCTCTCCACGTGGCATACGGCCAGGTCCGCTTGGCTGAGGATCGGAGCGACGCTGTCGAACATCGGCGTGAAGTCCCAGCCGTCGGACGTGCGGGCCGTGTCCGCCACGGACTCGTGGATGAGCAGGTCGCCGGTGGCCGCGATTGTGAAGGACGGGGGCCCGTCGTCCACCGCGACGGTGGCGGCGGGCCCTTCGGAGGCGGCGGGTGTGGCGTCGTCCGGAGTGGTCGCGGTCTCGACTTGGGGCGGTTCTCGGGGGGCGACGGTGTCGGAGTCGCCGGAGTCCAGCGCGATCGACGCCACCGCACCCGCCACGAGCAGGCCGAACAGCCCCCAGGCCACGCTCCGCTCCAACCGCGATCGTGGCTCCGTGCGTGGCCGGAACGGCCGTGAATGGCCCGACAGGTCCCGGTTCCTGGGCGATCGCGGCTCCATGGCTGTTCGGGCGCCTCAGGCCCCGCCGAGATCGGACCGCAGACCCCGCCCTGCCGGCTGAGCGTCGGTGAAGCCGTCGGGTGATCGGGCCACCTGGCCCTCGACAAGCACCCATTGGATGCCGGCGGACTCTTGGGCCGGGTTGGCGATGGTGGACCGGTCGATGACGGTGGCCGGGTCGAAGACGGTGATGTCGGCATCGGCGCCGATGCCGAGCCGGCCCTTGCGCAGCAGCGCCGGGCAGCGGCCCTCGAGCAGGCGGGCCGGCTGGATCGTCATCTTGGCGAGGGCGGTCACCAGATCGAGCACACCGCGCTCGCGTACATAGTGTCCGAGCACGCGGCTGAAGCACCCGGTGGACCGGGGATGGTTGTTGTGGGACCGGTCGAGGATGGCGTCGCTGCCGACCATCACGAAATCAGCTTGCAGCGGCATTTCGATGTCCTCCGGCGACATGGCGAACGCGGCAGTGAGAGCGTTGTTCGCGTAGGCGTCGGCGAACGTCTGCTCGGTCAGCCGCTCGGACGTTCCCGCTACCTGCAGGTCGCCGTAGCCGATGCCGTACTTCTCTTGCCAGTCCTGGTAGCGGGCCGACTTGAGGTAAGTGGCCCAGAACTCGTAGGGGTAGGTGCAGGCCGTCATGGGCAGCCCTTCGCCGATCGCTTCATTGATGCGTCCGAGCGCTTCGGCCATCACTCCGGTGCCGCCCGTCGAGTTGATGTGCTCGACATGGACATGGGCACCGGTCTCGCGGGCCGCGCCCACGAGTTCGCTGATGGCCTGGAGGTTGGTGCCGGGTGCGAGATTGTCGGAGTAGCGGGCGTGCACGCACAGGGGAACGCCGTGCTCAGCGGCGACCGCGGCGTGAGCGAGCAAGTCGTCTGCGGTAGTACCGGGCGTGTACTCCGGTTGCATGTGCAGCCCGATGAACCCGTTGCGCAGATCGGCCCGGGCGTCCTCGAGCATGGCCGCCAGCGCGCCGTCCGACGCCGTGTCATAGGGCTCGAGGCCGCGCACCTGGCGGATGAAGGCGTTGTCGTAGGCGCCCCCGAAGTGCACTGGGGAGCTGCCGTCGGGGTGGGCCGCGAACCAGTTGGTGGCGCGGTTGTCGAGGCCGTGCATCCCGAGGTTCGTGGTCACGCCGTCGGCCAGCTTGTACCACTCGCCGTAGCCGTTGGGGCTGTACGACAGGATGTCGATGAATCCGGGCGACACCACCAGTCCGGTCGCGTCGATTGCCGTGGCTGCCTGCAAGGGGGGCGCGTCCGGATCGACCAAGATGGCCGCGACCGTCGATCCGCTGATGCCGACGCTGGCCACAGAATCGAAGCCCGAAGCGGGGTCGATCACACGGCCCCCGACGATGGCCAGGTCGAAGGACTGATCCGTCCCTCGTGCCGCCGCTTCGTCCAATACCGGAATCTCGGGCGGTTCCTCAGGCTGTTCCGGTTCTGAGACGACCGTCACTGCTGTCGAGGTGGTCGGTGCTTCCGCCGAGGTTGCCTGCGGGGCGGGCTGTTGCCCAGGTTCGGGGGCGGCGCCGGAGCGCAGCCGGCGGAGCACGGCAACGTTGGTGGCGCCGAACCCCAGTGCCAGCAGCAGGCGGCGGCGGGCGATGGATCCGCCGCTCGGTCTCGGCCCAGTCACGACCCGCCAGCATAACGGCGCGCCCTAAGGCCCGATTCGGGCTGCTCCGGCCGGACCGATCACGTCTCCCAGCGCGACCGAGAGGTCATCGGCCAGGCAGTCGTCGACACGTTCGCGCAACCACTCCAGAGTGCCGGGAGCCTCCGAGACCCGGCTCAGCACCCAGCGGGCGAATGAGCCGTCATCGAGCCAGCCGGCGACGGCCGGGGTGAGGCCCGACAGTATCGCCGGCGCCGAGACGGGTTGCTCGGCGACTCCGCAGCGCAGCGACGACCACGTGTTCCTCTCGTGGAAGTCCCGTCTCAAGTGTCGGACAACGCAGGCCGAGAGCGGCTTGCCCACGACGTTGAGCGGATAGAGCCGCGAGACGCTGTCCCAGGCCAACCGGCGGCGCGTGCACGATCCGCCGCGCCGGTCAAGCAGCCTCGACACTCGCTGCAGGAACACGCCATCGGGGAACCACACCACCGGCGAGGCGCACGGCGGCGTGGGTTGCCCCAGGGCACGGAGACCGCCGTCTAGGAGCGTCCCTGCGACCGTGGAGAGGATCTCCACATCATCCGCTCCCTGCTCGCGGAAGAGTGCCGACGAGCCGCCCTGCCGATCGACCGACCACGCCATTGCGCCGCTGCGCCGGCAACCGTCGGGCCACCGCGCCTCGCACCAGGTGGTGGCGGCCACCGCCAGGGTCTCAGGCGGGCATCTGAGGCCGATCATCGCGAGCCCGCCGCCGGCCGGGGGATCAATCAGGGTTCTCGCTCCTGTGTTGGTGACCAGCACGGCCCCGCCGTCGGGCAGGTCCAGGGCGTGAGACGCGAGGTTCAACAGCAGATGGTCGGGATGCATGGGACCGGGGCCTTTCGCCTTGCGGAGTGCAGGCGGCCCGTTGTCCCGGGCTGCGAGGCGAGCGATCAGCGCTCGTCGCGAGTATGGGGAGCGGGTGTGACACCGCCCATGGATCGGCCGTCGGGCTGTGTCAGGCGGAGTGTGTCGAGATCAGCTCTTCGACCGATCTCCAGCCGTCGAACAGCACGTGCACTCCCGGATGCTGTACCACTGTGCGGTTCCACGGCTGCGGCAGCACCCACACCGGCTTGGCGGCCTCCACCAGGCGCTTCACTCGCCGAGGCGCGTCGTCTACCCAGACGTCGGCATCGAGCCCTACCGGATCCTCGGTGAACACGATGTCGTCCTCGCTCATGCCCAGTTGCGGCTGACCGGCGAGCCACTGGCGGGCGATCTCGCGAGTCCTCGTCTGGTCGTCGGGATTGTTACCGACCATATGGTCACGCCTGGTAACGGCGAGGACCCTGAAACCGGCCGATTGGAGCGCGCCGATGCCGCCCTCTGCGCCATCGACGAGCTTGAGCCGTCCCGACATCGGGGACAGCAGGAACTCACGGATCATTGCTGCGGGGTCCTCAACATCCCATTCCGATAGATCCCAGGAGACATTCAACGCCAACTGGCGGTCGGCTACCGCATGGCGGGCGGCTACATGGGCTCGCAGGCCTTTGACCCAGTTTGCGATTACCCCGTCCATGGTCACTGCCACAGTCGGGGCGCTTGAATTGGAGGATGCGGATGCTGGGGGTGTCATGTGGTGGCAGTGTAACGATCCATGCCCGGGCTCCATGCCTGCCGGCCCGTCTCAAGAGGCTCCCCGTCCAGCCACCGCCTCAGGTGACGGCTGGTTCAGGCTGGCCGCGGCGTCAGCCGGAGCGGTCGAGGCCTATGACGCCGGCGTCCACCAGGGTTGCGATCTCGGCATCGCTGCGGCCGAGGGCACGCAAGATCTCGTCGCTGTGCTCCCCGAGGCGGGGCGCCATGCCCCTCGGAGTCCAGGCGGTGTCCGAGAAGTCGACGGGGGTGGCAACCATCGTGGACGTGCTCGCACCGTCGGGCACATCCACCAGTCCTCCGGCCGCGGCGAACTGCGGATCGGCCAGCAGATCGTCGGGTGACTGGATGGGCGCCCAGAACAGCTCGGGTTCGGCGGCGAAGGTCTCGGCCCATTCGTCGAGAGGCCTGGTGGCGAATATCTCATCCAGTTCGAGAACCAGCTGCGCGGCGTTGTGGCGCCGGGAGCGAGGCGTGGAATAGCGCTCATCGTGGATCCAGTCCGGCCTTCCCACCGCCCGGACCAGCGGCTCCCAGTGTCGCGTAGGTTCGAGGCCCACCAGCCAGAACCGCCGACCGTCACCGGCGGAGTAGTTGTTCATGGCCGGGTTGCCCATCGTTTCACGGCGTCCGATCTGCAGAGTGAGCCCCCACCCCAACGTGATCGACAGATCGAAGCTGATCGTGTAGGCACCCTGCCGGAGCAGTGAAGTGCTGACCACCTGGCCCTCTCCGGTGCGCTCCCGGGCCAGCAGCGCCGCGCACACCCCGGCTGCGGCGGCCAGCCCGGTGCTGTGGTCCCCCATTCCGCCCCGCTGGAAGGGTGGATCGCCGCCATCGGGGGTCAGCAGGTGGGCGATTCCCGAGCGGGCCCAGAAGCCGGCCACGTCGAAGGCCCCGCTGCCGGCCTCGTCTCCCTCCAACCCGTAGCCGGTTACGGAGGCGTAGACGAGTCGCCGGTGGCGGGCCGTCACCGACG
>JAPYOG010000069.1 GCA_028278785.1 Candidatus Poriferisocius anaerobius
CTCAAAGCGATCAGGGCGATATTGCTGGCTCACCCACCCCTGGGGATCATCATGAGGATACACGTAGCCCTTGCCGTGCCCTAGACCGGCGGCGCCCTGGTAGTGGGCGTCTCGGAGATGGGCCGGCACTTCTCCGCTGCCGTCGCCGGCGTCGGCTCGGGCCTTTGCGAGCGCGGCGGTGACCGCGTTCGACTTGGCGGCGGTGGCCAGATACACCACTGCATGGGCAAGGTTGAGCTGCGCTTCGGGCAGCCCGACATACTCCACTGCACGGGCCGCGGCATCAGCCACCACCAGGGCTTGCGAGTCGGCCATGCCGATGTCCTCGGAGGCCAGAATCACCATCCGGCGGGCGATGAACCGGGGATCCTCCCCCGCCTCCAGCATTCGCGACAGCCAGTACAGCCCGGCGTCGGGATCGGAGCCCCGCAGGCTCTTGATGAAGGCGCTGATGACGTCGTAGTGCTCGTCGCGTCCGTAGCGGACTGCGCTGGCCCCCAGGGCGTCCTCGGCATCGGACAGGGTGACCCGGGGCACATCACCGGAGCGGGCCGATGCCAGGGCCACGGCCACCTCCAGGCTGGTCAGTGCTTGGCGGCCGTCGCCGGCGGCCTGCGTCGCCAGATGCTCCAATGCCTCCTCATCGGCCTCCGCCCCCTCTGCCAGCAGACCGCGGCGCAGCAGTGCGTCCAGCGCATCGGCGCCCAGGGGCTCGAGGCGAAACAGGGTGGAGCGGGACCGCAGCGGCGGGTTCACCTCGAAGTACGGGTTCTCGGTGGTGGCCCCGATCAGCGTTATCAGCCCGGACTCGACTGCGGGAAGCAGGGCGTCCTGCTGGGCTCGGTTGAACCGGTGGACCTCGTCGAGGAACAGGATCGTGCCCTGGTCGTGCTGCCCGAGGCGGTCGCGGGCCGCGGCCATCGCCTCCCGCACGTCCTTCACCGAGGCGGAGACCGCGGAGAGCTGCACGTAGGCTCGAGCGGTGGTGTCGGCTACCAGCCGGGCGATGGTGGTCTTGCCCGTGCCGGGCGGCCCCCACAAGATGGCCGACGACAAGCGATCCGACTCTATGAGGCTGCGGAGCGGCTTGCCCCGCCCGAGCAGGTGCTCCTGGCCGACCAGATCGTCCAAGTTGCCGGGTCGGAGCCGGTCGGCCAGCGGCGCCGCCTTGGCCAGGCGCTCTGCGGCAGCAGCGGCGAACAGGTCGGCGCTCATTGCCAGCCAACGTGGTCGCCTGCCGCCATCGGCTCACCCGGCAGCGGGGGGTGGAAGAACGTGCAGGCCGAGCTCGTCGAGGTGGCGGTCGGAGATCGGAGTGGGCGAGTTGGACAGCGGGTCGGCGCCCGACTGCGTCTTGGGGAAGGCGATCACCTCGCGGATGTTCTCCTCGCCGGCCAATATGGCCACCAGCCGATCGATGCCGAATGCGAACCCGGCGTGGGGCGGTGCCCCGTAGCGGAAGGCGTCCAGCAGAAACCCGAACCGCTCCTCGGCCTCGTCGTCGCCGATGCCCAACGCCCGGAATACCGCCCGCTGGATGTCGGGCCTGTGGATCCGCACGCTGCCCGAGCCCAGCTCCCAGCCGTTGAGCACCATGTCGTAGGCCTGGGAGCGCACGGCCAGCAGCTCCTCTCCCGCGCCGTCGAGCAGGCCCACATCCTCGGGGTGGGGCATGGTGAACGGATGGTGGGCCGATATCGGACGGCCCTGGTCGTCGATCGACTCGAACAGCGGGAAGTCGGTGACCCACACGAAGTGGAGGCCGCCCTCGGTCACGGGGGGTCGGCCCAGTTCCAGCCGGAGCAGTCCGAGCACGTCTCGCACCGTTTGGCGGCGGTCGGCAACCAGCAGCAGCAGGTCGCCGGGCTCGGCCCCCATGGCCGGGCCGAGGGCGGCCTGCTCAGCGTCGGACATGAACTTGGTCAACGCTCCGTCGAGGGCGCCGTTGCCGCCCACCCGGAACCAGGCCAGTCCCTTGGCCCCCCACTGCCGGCACTTGCGGGTGAGCTCGTCGACGGCGTTGCGGCCCAGGCTCCCGCCTCCCCCCTTGCAGTTGATGCCCTTGACGCACTCCACCTGGAAGACCTTGGCCTCGGTCCCCTCGAACAGGCCGGTCAGCTCCACCAGCTCGAGGCCGAAGCGCACATCGGGCTTGTCGGTGCCATACCGCTCCATGGCGTCGGTCCAGGACATGGTGATCGGATCGGCGGGACGATTGCCGGTGGTGGCCTCCACCGCGGCGAAGACCGCTTCGGTGATGAAAGCCATGACATCGTGCTGGCCTGCGAAACTGGCCTCGGCGTCGAGCTGCATGAACTCGAACTGCCGGTCGGCCCGCAGGTCTTCGTCGCGCAGGCAGCGGGCTATCTGGTAGTAGCGGTCGATTCCCCCCACCATGCAGAGCTGCTTGAAGATCTGGGGTGATTGGGGCAGCGCGTAGAAACGGCCGGGATGCAGGCGGGAGGGCACCACGAAGTCGCGTGCCCCCTCGGGGGTGGAGGCCACCAGCATGGGGGTCTCCACCTCGGTGAAGCGCTGGGCTTCCATCGAGCGGCGGATGGCGCTGTTGACCGCGGCCCGCAGCGAGAGGTTGCGCTGTAGGCGCTCCCCCCGCAGGTCGACATAGCGGTAGCGCAGCCGCACATTCTCGTCCACCTCGGTGCGGGAGTGGAGCGGGAAGGGCGGCGGTTCGGCGGCCGAGAGCACCTCCACCTGGCAGTCGCCCACTTCGACCTCCCCGGTTGCCAGCGTAGGATTGGCGGTGCCGTCAGGGCGGGCCCGCACAGTGCCGGTGACGCGAGCCACATACTCAGAGCGGAGGTCGTGGCGCTCGTCCACCACGCACTGGACCACGCCGGTGCGATCCCGCAGGTCGATGAAGGCCAAATGCTCCCCGTGCTCCCGGCGTCGGTCCACCCAGCCGCACACCGACACCTCCCGGCCGATGTCGTCTGCCCGCAGCTCGCCGCAATAGTCAGTCCTCATGGCGCGGCATACTCCCCCTGGCCCAAAAAATAGCCCAAAACAAAGTTGGCCATCTCATCGTCTCGGCCCTCTCAATCATGTCGGCCCTCTCATCGTCTCGGCCCATCCCTTAAAGCATCCGGCGTAAATCAGCCACAGCGCCCGATGCTACCGCTGCCTTGTCGCGACCCTGTTGCTGGGCCACTGCCCGGTGGTTGCTGTCGCGTGGTGTGGGCTGCGTGGTGCGGGCTGCGTGGTGCGGTCATGGCCGGTTTGTCAGTTTCGGAGTATGGGGTTGAGGTGTTCAGGCTGCCATGTGGTGGTTCCGGTGTCTGGGAACGCCTCGGGGGGCGGCACGACTCGGTGTTTGCCGGTTTGCCGGTCGTGCTCTACC
>JAPYOG010000007.1 GCA_028278785.1 Candidatus Poriferisocius anaerobius
GACATCCGCCCACCCCAAGTCGATCCCATCCGCAGAGCTTGTCACAGCTTCTCAGGCAAGCGTACAAAGCTCTCGATTAACGATCTGGGCAGCGTAGAATTGCCCCTAGACAGGTGGGGCGGTCTGGCATATCGTCTACGGGCACCAAAACTACGAGGCGTTCAGGAAGGGGTATGCGTGGAGCGAGTTGAACCGGCGAGTTGTCTCACTTCGTGGAACCCAGATGGTTTGTCCAGGTTCGCCTCCCATTTGGCCGACGCCGAAAGCAGAGACGGTTCTTGCACGCTTGACCTGTCCGATGAAGCTATTGCTGGACCTTCTCGCCCTTCGGCGGTGCGACTCGATATCCCATCAGTGATGGTTGCTGCCAATCTTCTGGTAGGAAGGTTTCAGAACCTGAGAGCGGAGGTGCAACTTCCCCGTTCAAACGGCCTCAACCGTCAATTGGCGCGTGGCGGCCTTTTCTTTGCATTGGCGAAGCGGAGTGGCGCAGTCGTCTGGGCGGATGGCGCTCCTGAGGAGTGGGAGAAAGTGGCTCGCACTTGGATCCAGCCGTTTCACCCAAATGATGAGGCGATGTACCGGAATGCTCTGGTGGATATCAGCGATGTGGAGCGAGAGCCCTGGGTTGTTCGTGCCGCATTCCAACGGTATCTACTCTCGGTGATCCATCCGCATCTCAGACCTGCGTACTCTTTGCGCTCTGATCTTGATGAGGTCGCGCAGAGATGGCTCAGCACGAGGCTGGACATCCCTCAGGGCTCTCAACTAGTCAGCACACTGAGGGACTGTGCAGCGATCTTCTATGAGATATGCGTGAATGTTCCCGACCATGCTGGTCTTGGGTGCAACTCCTCGGGAGTCTCACTTGGCCAGATATACGTGACTCTTGGTGGAGGGCGCGATAGCTGCAACCGTCTTCACATGTCCGTGGCGGATAACGGTGTTGGGCTGGCACAGCGGGTGAACGAAAGGTATCCCGACTGTGTCCGGACTTCCGAGCAGGCCTTGTTGGACGCAGTCCTCGGTGATTTGCCTCGACGCGAGGCTGGCCGCGGTGTAGGTCTCGGCTTGGTCCGCAAAATCGCGGACCAATATGCCCAGGGAGAGCGTGGTATCGGCGGTCCTAACAGTGTCCACATCATCACCAATGGAGACGACGAGCACTCGGCATCAGAGATTCGTTGGGAAGCCGGTGCCGAGCCCTCGGTATCCAGTGTGAGGGATCTTCCTGTGCAAGGGACCCTCGTATGGGTCTGCCTGGGACTCGAACGCAGAACTCCGGTTGACGACTTCCACCAGGTCGAGCTGACCTTCGCCGAGCCGGTATCCGGGTAAGCCGCAAAATATGGCGGAGCGGACTGGAAAATATCTACGCGCCGACGCCGGCTTCTCACCAGAGGAGATATCTGGAGAAGAGTCGATTGTCATCGGCGACGAAAGTGGAATTCTCGATTTCATGTTCGTTGATCTGCTTGCAGGGTCGCATATTGACCCAATGGAAAATCCGAGGCGTGAACTCGAAAGGCTGACAAATGCAATTCAGCATCGGGTACAGCAAGCCTCTGCAATCGACCAAGTGCTTCTACGGTGGCCCTGGCTTGCTGGACCAGATGAAGATACCCACATTGAATTAATTGAAGAATGGCTTGATCGACTTCAGGAAGTCATCCCTGGAGGGTCTGCTTCAAATGGGAGTGCGCATCTGGGGGTTATTCAACATCGGGTCGCTGGCGATCCCTTGCTGCGCTGGGCCGGTGAGACACCAAGCCATTCAGAACTAGCCACGCTTTTGTCGCATGCCCGAGCCGTTGAGTTGCATGCGCTCTTGCTTCGCAACAATGCGGTGTGGGAACCCACCACTTATCACTACCGTCTTCCTAGCGGTGAGCACACAGATGTGTTTGTGCGTTTTGCTGACGCGATCCAGAGTCCGCGGGATGCGTATGTAATTTCTTGCTGGCTGACCGACCGGCTACATAGAGGCATTGGGATCGTGGTTGATACAGGCGGCCTCACTCCCGTGTTGACTCAGATCGAGAGCTTTCTGGCTCGCTTTGATTTAGAGATCGGCCCGACAGCCATTCTCCCATCGTACCCATCAGGTCGTCCCACGGTACGGCGGACAGTTGAGGGGGCAATAAGGCCGCTGGTGCGACACATTATGGGCATTCAGACCGTGAGTTCGTCAGGCAATCTGTTGATGACCGTCACCGACGAGCTCGAGCGTGTATCCCAGTCTCGTGGGTTGGACTACACACTGGACGTACTCGTCAACCGACAAGAGCAGGATGAGACCTGCAACAGGTTCTCGCCTGTCAACGAGGAGAGGACGGTTACCTGGCTTGGGTTGGGAGACCCGACCGAGAGCAGTTCGACCGCGTCCTGTAAGCTGTGCAATGACCCTCAGAAAGCTCATTATGTTGCCATCGATCCGCGGACATATGGAGCAATGGCTCTTCCCGCTCCCAACCTTGTCATGCCTGATGTTGGATATGCGGATAAAGCCAACCCGTTTTGGGAGCGAGTCGCCAGTCGGAAGGCAATCGCCATCGAAGCCAATTCCCATCCACGCAGTCGTGTTGCCAGAGGAAGGCAAGTCGCGTTGCCAGTCCGCCCGATATTCGAGCTCATCGCGGAACCTGACGGTTTGCGGGAGATGGTCGAGCAGCGCGTGCGGCAATTTGGGCGCAGTCATGAAGCCTTAGAGAGCATCAGGCGTACTGGCTTAGTTGTTGCTTCGGCCGGCGATTTTGCAACAGCAGATCGGCCAAGAGTCGCTGGCGGAGGTGAAGCAGACCTCGAGGCTGGCTTGCGTTCGGTGTTGGAGGGCCTTAGCTTGAACTCCTCAATACCCATAGTAGCTGATGACGATCCAGCGCTATCCAGCAAGATCGAAGAACTAGGGAATGACGATGCAGTCCTCCTGTTTTCTTGGGGGTCAGTGACTGGGCTGACTCTGCGCCGTCTCAAGCTCTCTTTGGCCGATGTCCTCCAAAACCAGCCAGACGACCGATCGGTGAACGGGCTGGTGTTTCACAGCCGTCCTAGCACGCCTCAAGAGTGGACCGCTCTTCAGAATCAATTCCGCCCGAATGTGCTTCTCGACCTCTGGACGAGCTGCTTTCCCTGGGAGTCGCCGCTGTCGGATGAGCGTCGCTTACTGGACCGGGCAGACCTTGTCTCACAACAACTATCCACATCGGCTCAGGTTTTTCTTAAACACCGACAGCGATTTCTGAATCTGCATCAGATCCACATGAATGCTGATGATGATTGGTCGCCACGATTCGAGGCTGGAGACGAAGCGCCCAAACCTGAGCATATCTTCTGGGGTATGTCCCACGACGATCTATACCAGACCCATGTCCGAGGTCGATCCTTGTACGGCAAGAACCTCGACTGTCTCACTGCTTACGCAGCCATCGGCGCTGTCGTTAACTTTACCAGACTCACCGAACGTCCCGCAGCAGCGCTTCGCTGGGTGATGTTCGACCTCGGCCGACTGGTGCGCTCGTACTTCGATGCCATTATCACCTGTTCAGTGATCCGTTGGTTGCGACCAGGCGAACTTTGGTGGGGTGGAGACAGGGATGACCCTGATTCGGTGCGTGACTCTGTTTCCTTCTTGCTGGATCAGCTCAGCTATGGCAATGGAATCGAGGAAAGTGGTCTAGACGCGGTGAGGGAGCAGGTGTTGCTGGTGCCTGAGCTGCTTCTGGCATGTGCCCAGGGCAAGGTCCCTGTCACTGCACACGATCTCGTGTGTGAGAAAGCGAGAGTGATTTTGCGGAGTTGGCCAGATGAAAGTTCCTTCCATCTCGCTCGTGGTGCTGTCGAAATCGGTCTAGCTCTTCTTGAGGCTAACCCACCTTAGAGGCTGTAAGTTGCTGCATTGACGCTAGGACTTGCTCAAGACCTCTCAACATCAGCCCACTACCGGGACCAACTTGCCGGTCATGGGGGCGGAGCAGGGTGGATGCCTTTCATTGGGGGGATGTCGTCGTCGCCGTCAGCGATCTTGATGGCAGCCGAGTCGCGCAAGACTGATTCCAATTCCATGAGAGCCGCTTCCTTGGTTTCACCGAATGCCCAAGGACCTGCCAAACCGGAAACTGTCGCCACGAAGCCATCCGGATCCTGGATCGACTCGACAACGGCGCATGAGGCAGCCGCCTCTGCCCAAGGGCACACCAGCCTTTGAAGAACATCTCCTTCAGCGGCAATTGGTCTGAGATCGGTCTGGCTCAAAGCAACCTCCGCAGCCAAATATACGCATCGCGATGTGATATCTGGTTCCTGAGATCCAATTTTACCCCAAGTCGATCCCATCCGCAGAGCTTGTCACAGCCTGCCGATAGTCTGACGCCGTGGCTTCCCCGACCCACGCTGCGGCCAGGGCATTGGACGATGTCGGCCATGAGTTCCACCCGGCGGTGGCGGCTTGGTTCGACCAGCGGTTCCCGGGCGGGCCGACCGAGGCGCAGGCCCGGGGGTGGCCGGCCATCGCCTCGGGCCAAGACACGCTGATCTCGGCGCCCACCGGGTCGGGCAAGACCCTGGCCGGGTTCCTCATCGCCATCGACAACCTCTACAAGCGCCACGCTGCGGGCGAAACGGTGGTCAAAATCAGCCAGGTGGTGTACGTGTCGCCGCTGAAGGCGCTGGCCGCCGACATCGCAGAGAACCTGGAGAGCCCCCTGGCCGAGATCGCCGAGGCGGCCCGAGCCCAGGGCTTCGAGCCCCCGCCGCTGACGGTGGCGGTGCGAACCGGCGACACCCCGGCCCACACCCGGGCGGCCATGATCAAAAAGCCGGCCAACTTCGTGGTCACCACCCCCGAGTCGCTCTATCTGCTGGTGACCGCGGCCCGCAGCCGGGAAACCCTGCGAACCGTTGAGACGGTGATCGTCGACGAGATACACGCCACCGCCCGCGACAAGCGGGGCAGCCATCTGGCCCTCACCCTCGAGCGCCTCGAGCATGTAGCCGACATCCGCCCCACCCGCGTCGGCCTGTCGGCCACCCAGCGCCCCATCGGCGCCATCGCCGACCTCCTCACCGGCGTCCCCACGCCCAGCGGCGCCAACGGCGCCGCTGCGGGCCCCCGC
>JAPYOG010000070.1 GCA_028278785.1 Candidatus Poriferisocius anaerobius
CCCTGGGCGTTGTTGTCGAGCTCCCGCTGGATCTGGGTGGGGGAGAGCTCGCGTCCGGGAGGCAGGAGGGCTGGGCGCAGCATGGCGTGGACGGCGGCGTCGCGGTCGGCGGGCGACGCGGCCAACTCGGCTTGCCGGGCGGCGACATCGGTTTCCAAATAGTGCAGGGCGTGGAGGGCGGCCGCTGTGGGCGATGGGACCCAGGCCGTTGAGGCGCCTGCCTGGGGGTGGGCGATCTTCTCCTCGAGCATGGCCGCCATGTCGTCGGGCCGGGCCCACATCCCCTTGCCGATCTGGGCACGGCCCGGCAACCCCATGTCCAGCCCCACGGCCACGTTGGCCTCTTCGTAGGCTCTCAGCCATCCCGCCGACTTGATCTCTGCTTTGGGCAGCATGGGGCCGGCCTCCATGCCGGTATGGATGTCGTCGCCGGTGCGGTCCAAAAAGCCGGTGTTGATGAACGCCACCCGCTCCGCGGCCTCGGCGATGCAGGCGGCCAAATTGAGCGATGTGCGGCGCTCCTCGTCCATGATCCCCAGCTTCAAAGTGTTGGGCGCCATGCCCAAAGCACCCTCCGTCGCCGCGAGCAAGTCCCTGACCAGCCCGACTTCCCGGGGACCGTGCAGCTTCGGCATCACGATGTAGACCGATCCGGTTCGGCTGTTGCGATGGGGTCCCGCTCCGCTCAGATCGCAGAGGGCGCACCAGGCCGCTACGGCCACGTCTATGAGGGTCTCGGGTGTCGGACGCCCCTCCCAGCGAACCATGTCGGTCTCCATGTGCAGGCCCACGCTGCGGATCAGCATGACGCCGCGGCGCCTTATGGACAGCGGTTTGCCCGCGGGATCAACAGCCGCGGTATCGGGATTGAGGCTTCGGGTTGTGGCTCTGCCGTCTTTGTCGAAAGACGCCGTCAGGCTTCCCTGCATCAGCCCGAGCCAGTTGGCGTAGGCCAAGACCTTGTCATCGGCGTCCACGGCGGCTACCGAGTCCTCCAAGTCCATGATGGCTGTCAGGGCCGACTCCACCCTCACGTCGGCCACGCCGGCGGAGTCGTCTGCGCCCATGGCGTGATCTCGGTCCACTATCACCTCGATGTGCAGCCCGTGTTTGCGGAACAGCACGGTGTCGGGCGCCGTCGGCGCCCCGGTGTAGCCGGCGAACTGGCCGGGATCGGCCAAGGGGGCTGACGCTTCGCCGGCCAGGTCGACCCGCAGTCTGCCGTCAGCCACCGCGTAGGCCACCGCGTCGCTGTGCGATCCCGACGCCAGCGGCACATGGCGGTCGAGCAGGCCGCGAACCCGTTCGACCACCCGCCGGCCCCGAACCGGGTTGTACGGCCCGCCTCTCGCCGCCCCTCCTGACTCGTCCAAGGCGTCGGTGCCGTAGAAGGCGTCGTAGAGGCTGCCCCAGCGGGCGTTGGCGGCATTGAGGGCATAGCGGGCGTTGTCCACCGGCACCACCAGCTGCGGCCCGGCCATCGACGCGATCTCGGGATCAACCCCCGCGGTGGTCACCGAAACGGGCCCGGGATCATCCACCAGATAGCCGATGGAGCGCAGGAAGGCGGCGGGGTCGGCGGGCTGCCCGCCCTCGCCTCGGTGCCAAGAGTCGATTCGGGCCTGCAAATCGCCGCGTTCGCTCAAACACGCCCCCACGATCGGCCCGAACCGCTCAACGGCCTTCGCCAAGAACGACCAGAACCGCTCGCTGCTCACGCCGGTACACGGCGCCAGCCGGTGGGCGACGAAGCGGGCCAAGGGCTTGGACACTTCGAGTCTTCCTATGGTTTCGCAGGTGGTGGGCACCGACCCAGAGTAGAAGTCGTCCGGGTCGATTCCTCAGGCAAAGCCGGATCTTCGCCAAATCGATAGCGCAATTGCTTCACTTCGCGCGGGGAGCGCTTGCTAACCTGATCAGCCAACCGCATATCTCTAGTGCCCAAAGAGGTGTCAACATGGCCGCCAACGTCGTCGGTTCATTCGATGCCGAGGTCCGATCCGCCCAGGCGTGGATGGCCTCGCCACGTTTTGAGGGGATCACCCGGCTGTACTCAGCCCGCCAGGTGGTGGAGCAGCGAGGGGTGATCAGCCAGGACCACACCGTGGCCCGGGTGGCCGCTGACCGCTTCTATGCCCGGCTGCGGGAGATGTTCGAGCAGAATCAGTGCATCTCCACCTTCGGCCCGTATTCGCCGGGCCAGGCTGTGGCCATGAAGCGAGCCGGCATCGAGGGCATCTATTTGGGCGGCTGGGCCACCTCGGCCAAAGGCTCGCAGCACGAGGATCCCGGTCCCGACTTGGCCAGCTACCCGCTGAGCATGGTGCCCGACGAGGCCGCGGCCATAGTTCGCGCCCTGTTGACTGCCGACCGCAACCAGCGCTTCGCCCGGTCCCGGTTGAGCCCGCCAGAGCGCCAGAGCGCTTCAGAGGTGGATTTCACCCCCAGCATCATCGCCGACGCCGACACAGGCCACGGCGGCGACCCCCATGTCCGCAATCTGATCCGGCGCTTCGTGGAAGCCGGCGTGCCCGGATACCACATCGAGGACCAGAAGCCGGGCGCCAAGAAGTGCGGCCACCAGGGGGGCAAGGTCCTGGTGCCGTGCGACGAGCAGATCAAGCGGTTGAACGCAGCCCGCTTCCAGCTCGATGTCATGGGGGTGGCGGGCATCATCGTGGCCCGCACCGACGCAGAAGCGGCCAACCTGCTGGACGGGGGCGCCGACGAGCGGGACCAGCCCTTCATCATGGGAGCGACCCAGCTCTCGGTGCCTTCCTACAAGGATGCCTACCTCGCCGTGCTGCGCCTGCTGGCCGAAGCCGGGGTGGAGGGAGCGAACGGGTATGTGCTCTACTCGGTGCCCGAGAACCGCTACAGCAAGGCCATTGCCTGGCTCGACCAGGCGGGGGTCAGCCAGGTCATCGAGACCGCAGCGGGTGTTTACCACTCGTCGCCCGACCCCGATCCCGAGGCCGCAGTGGACCGGGCCTCCGACGCCCTCGCCGAGGCTTGGCACCTAGCATCGGGGCTGGCCACCTATGCCCAGGCGGTGGCCGACCAGATGGCCCTGAGAACGTCGGAGGGCGAGAGCTTCGCCATGGGCATAGAGGACTGGCTCAGCTTCGCGCGCACAGCGGACACCCGCACCGCCCGGGATCAGGCTGTGGAGATGGGCCTGGACGTGGCTTGGGATCCGGAGGTGGCTCGGACCACCGAGGGCTACTACCAGGTGCAGGGCGGGATTCCCTATGCGGTGGCCAAGTCGCTGGCGGTGGCGCCGTACTGCGACCTGTTGTGGATGGAGACCAAGACCGCCGACCTCGAAGACGCCCGGATGTTCGCCGAGGCCGTTCATGCCGTCTATCCCGACAAGATGCTGGCCTACAACCTGTCGCCCTCGTTCAACTGGGACACCACCGGCATGAGCGACGAGGAGATGCGGCAGTTCCCCGCCGAGCTCGGGCGAATGGGGTTCGTGTTCAACTTCATCACCTACGGCGGACACCAGGTGGACGGCATAGCCGGCGAAGAGTTCGCGGCTTCCCTCCAGCAGGACGGAATGCTGGCGCTGGCCCGGCTTCAGCGCAAGCTCAGGCTGGTGGACTCCCCGTACAGGACACCGCAAACCCTGGTGGGCGGCCCCCGTCTCGACGCTGCCCTCATGGCCAGCTCGGGGCGCACCGCCACCACGCGGGCCATGGGCAAGGGCTCGACCCAGTTCCAGCACCTGGTGCAAACCGAGGTTCCCACCCGCGAGCTCGAGGGATGGCTGGAAAGCTGGGCGGCCCACAACCGCCTCGACGCCCAGCTCGGGGTGCGCCTGCGCCCCTACACCGCCGGGTCGGAGATTCTCGAGCTGGCGGTGTGCAGCGGCGACGACATGCTTGCCAACGTGGTTTTCGGGGTTTTGCACGACCGGCGGGGCCGGGCCATTTTGTCGGTGCGGGACCAGAACACCCACAACCCGGCGCTTCGCCGCAAGCGGCTGATGGCGCTCATGCACCTTTATCTGATTCGCCGCTATGACGCCGCGTCCATCCAGTACCTCACGCCCACAGAGGACAACTACCGCCAAGCGTCCGGGATGAAGGAGCTCGGCTTGTTCGCATCGGTGTCCGACGAAGTGGGAGAGATCATCGTCGCCGACGTGGACGAGGCGATCGCGGCCAAAATGATGGGCGACGGCGATGCCTTGCAGGAGCTCATCTCGGGCCGGGGGGCATAGCGGCTTATGGGTTGGCCGGGCCGGGGGGCATAGCGGCTTCGTGAGCCCGCCCGCGGTGATAGTGGGCCCACAGCACCAGCAGGGCGGGGAGCACGGTGAAGGTGGCGATCAGGCCGAACAGGATGGCCACCGCGGCGAGGATGCCCAACTCCTGCATCGGCACGAGGGGCGAGAACAACAGCGCCAGCAGCCCCAGCGCTGTGGTGAGCGCGCTGGCCAACAGCGCCCCTCCCGTGGTGGACATCGCCTCTCTGATGGCGTCGACTGCCCGCGCCGCTCCCTCCAGCTCCTCCAGGAAGCGGTGCGTGAGGTGGATCGTGTAGTCGACGCCGATCCCGATGGTCAGCACCACCATGAGCGCCGTTCCCATGTTGTAGGAGATTCCCAACACCCACATGGCCCCCAGCAGCCAGGTCAGGGTCACCGCTATGGGGATGATGGTGATCAGGCCGAGCAGCGGGCGCGACCGGCTGATCCCGAAGTAGGCCACGAGGATGGCCAGCGCCGCGGCGATCACCAGGCCGACGCTGAGAACCTGGCTGTCGGCCAGCTCTTCGGTGATCAGGGCGATGAGGGCGTCGCCGCCGGTAACGGTGATCTCGGAGCTGTCACCCCCCCAGAGGGTCTCCAATTCGGCGATCAGGCCTTGGAGCGCCTCGTTGCTCTGCACGGCCACCGGTATTTGGATGATGGTGCGATCGAGGCCGCCGACGCGGAGGTCGAGCACCTCTGCGAAGCCGCTCGGGTCTGCACTCCGCAGCAGGCCCCACGCCTGGCGGGCCTGCTCGCCGGTGGCGGTGATGCTGGTGTTCAAGCGGTGGAAGGCAGCCGCCAGGGCCGGGTCGTGGTTTTGCCCGCTCTGGCCGGTCCAGTCGGCGAGCAGCGTGCCGGCCGAGGCAAGGGGAGGGCCCACGATACCGTCGGGCCGTCGCAGCGGGTCGACCAGGGTGGCGTGGAGGTCGGCGAGGTTTCGGACCGCCCGGCTGTCTTCGAGGTCGGCCTCGATGAGCACCGTCATGAGAGTGGCGCTGCCTTCGAAGTTCTCCTCTAGGAACTCGAAGCTCTGGAAGGTGTCGGAGTCTTCGGGCAAGAAGTCTTTGACGGCGAAGCTGGTGCTGAGGTTGGCAGCGGCGACCACGGCAAGCACCGTGAGGGCAACGGCGGCGGCTATGACCGGCAAAGGCCGGCGCACGACGCCTGAGGAAATGCGGTGCAATACTGCGGCCGCGCCCGGAATCGCGTCGGCCACGGGACGGGTTGTCGGCGCTTTTCCCCGGGCGTCGAGCCGGCGGTCCAGCAGCAACCGGGCGGCCGGCACGAAGTTGGTCATCACGACCCAGCCCGAGATGACGCCGACGCTGGCGATGATGCCGAAATCGGCGATTGGCTCGAAGCGGCTGCTCAGGTTGGCGAGCAGGCTTACCGCGGTCGTGCCCGCGGCCAGCAGCACCGGCACCCCGCAGAGCCGCACGGAGCGGGCAATGGCCCGCCCGGAGGCGTCGTCGCCCTCCTCGGGGCTTTCGCCGGATGCTGCGCTGTCGCGCAGCGCCTCGCGGTAGCGCCCGATGATCTGAAGGGCGTAGTCCACCGACAGGCTGATGAGAAGCACGGGGACGAGGGTGAGAAGGATGTTGTCGGGATCGACGATGCCCGCCCCGCCGGGGGAGAGCCACGACAGGGCGCCGAACGTCCACAGGATCGTCATGGCGAGGCCCAGCATGGTGATGTGGACATCGGACTGGGTCCGGTAGAACAGGGCCAGCAGGACCACGATCACGGCGAGCGCGATCACGGTCAGGATCAGCAGGTTCTCCTCTCGGGCGTCCTTGCCCTCGGCATCGCTTTTGGCCAGGGTGATGATCGTCGCGTCGACCGATTCCGCGTCGAATCCCTCGGCGATCTCGTGGGCGCGCAGCTGGGCCTTCTCCTGGCCGAGGGCGTCTCCCGCGTCGTCGAGGATGACCAGCGAGAGCCCGGCAAAGGCAGCGCCGTCGTCGCCACGCGCCACAAAGCGGCCCAGCAGGTCGTTCAGCTCGGCCTGTTCGGGATCCTGGGAAAGCTGGGCCAGGCCGAGGGAGATTTGGGCGTCGGTGAGCGTGTCGAGGCTGAGCCCCGCATCGGCTGCCGCAAGCTCGATGAGCTGGACATATCCATACAGGGGCTCGTCGACCAAGAAGGGCGCTATCTGCGGATCGCTGATGATGGCGGCTTGCAGGTCCCTCACGGATCGAAGGGCGCCAGCGCGCAGGACGTCGCCCTCGGCCAGGATCTGGACCACGCGCAAGTCTGCCGCGGCGGGAAAGCTCTCCCGTATGGCCTCAGTGGCTTCGGCGAGGTCGCTGTCGGCGGGAAGGAATATCCCGGTGGAGTCGATAGGCCCCTCGGGACGGTCCCGGACCAGGAATCCGGCCAGCAGGGCCAGCGTCACCGCCCCCAAGGCCAGAATGACCAGTGCGGGTGATTTCTGGATTGCGCGGGCCTGTCGGCGGAACATGGCCCAACCTCAGAGGGGGGCCAGCCGGCGAGAGCGCATCACCATTTGCTGGACTCCTCGGCATAGACGTGGTCCGGCAGATCGTAGGTGATGCCCTCGTCGTCGTACCTCGATCCCGACAAAAGCGTGGTGAAGTTGGAGAAGTTGCTCTTGCGGGCGATCTTGGGGGCGAACCGCGACATGAAGCGGTCGTACCTGCCCTGGAGTCGGAACCAGGGGAGCGTGCCGAAGGCGGACTGCTTGGGATAGCTCAGCTGATCGGCCAGCGTGTTCCCGATGAGCGCCCGCGACACCTTGTAGACGTATTGCGACAGTTTCCTGCCCTGGGCGGAGTCGGTGATGCCGATCACCAGGGGCGCCGAGTTGACAAGGGAGTTGGCCAACACGATGGATGAGGCGCCGGGCTCTGGCTCGCACAGGGTGCCGATCTCGTACAGCTCCAGCGCGTCTGCTTCGCCGTGGAAGAGGATCGACTCGGGAATCCCCATGAGCAGCCCAGCGTAGCGCCATGTCGCCATGAAGCTGGCCGCCTCTTGCTCGCTGAAGCTTGCTCCCAGGCGCCTCATGTGCTTGAGGAGCCTGGCGGAGAACGCGGTGATCGCGTAGCCCACATGGGCCGCGCTCAACGGAACGCCCAGGGCATCGGCGTCCCATTCCTCTGAGCAGTTGAGCAAGTGCCTGACCTGGGCATGCACGAGGCGGATCCGAACAGACAGCTTCCACCCGTCTCCATAGGGCGCCATGCCGCCGGGAAAGAAGATCTCCAGCATGTGGCGGTTGTTCTGCTGGAGGCGCAGCACACCCTGGTCGCGCAGGCGACCGGTGATGAAGAAAGACTGGCTGATGTTGGTGGAGAAGCCTTCCACCAGAACTCCGGCCAGCATCCCGGCCACCACCGTCTTGCGGTTCCGGTGGAACATGTTGATGCCGGCGGTCAACGCGGCAGGATCGAGCCAGTCTGGTGGCGACATGGCGTCGTCGAAGAGGGCGTGGACCTCTGGTGGCGCATCAGGCGGCTCTTTGCCGTCGGGGATGCTCATGCAGTCGGAGATGAGCTGGTTGGACTCGGAGCGCTCCAGAGCGGCGAGAGACTCCACGGCGGCGTCGGCGAGGGGGTCGCCAGCCATGGTGTGCGCGATGTAGTTCTCCGCCATCTCAGGATTGAGAGCACGGGCTTGCGCGCAGCCGGGGTTGTCGTAGTCGGTGGGAATGCTCATTATAGCTTTACATAAACCATGACTTTACATAAGCCATAGCTTTAGCCATAGCTTTACATAACATGAATTCTCAACGGACAACACAACCTCCCGCCGCCACCTTTTGATAGAAAATAATTGAAATTACCCTTGAATGGTGCAAGTGGTCTGAGTATACTGCGTTCACTGGCCTATGCCAGACTTATCGGCCCCTTGAGCCCTCCAGCGAACCATTTGAACTGAGGGACCCATGGGAACGGTCTCGCGATGCGGCTGCGCCGTCTTTCTTACCGTACTACTGGGTGCAGGGTGCGGCACTGCCGATCCCGCGTCAGATGCAGGGGCAATCGGGCCCTTGGGGCCGTCGGCGAAGGAAGCGGGCGCCTTGACACCAGAGGCCGCGGCTTCGCCTGCGACCTCGGCAGCGCCGAGCCTGCCCGCTGCCCCCGCAGCGTCGGCCGACATCGCTGCTCCGGCGCCGACTCCGGAGGTAGAGGCTGCATCGGCTGCGGCACCGGAGGTAGAGGCTGCATCGGCGCCGACTCCGGAGGTAGAGGCTGCATCGGCTGCGG
>JAPYOG010000071.1 GCA_028278785.1 Candidatus Poriferisocius anaerobius
ATCCCCATGAAGCCCAGCAGCCCCAGCCCATGGATATAGCCGGGGCCCGACCCTACTCCGGAGACTCGTGATGCCCGCCCCCCTGACGCAAGCCACCGGACGACGCAAACGGGCTGTTGCCCGTGTCCGGTTCACTCCCGGTACCGGGCAGGTGACCGTGAACGGCCGCCAAGCAGAAGACTATTTCCCCTCGCGAAGCCACAGGATGGCGTTCATGGAACCGCTGCGGATAACCGACACCGCCGAGGCATACGACATCGACGTCAACATGCACGGCGGCGGCGCCAACGGCCAAGCAGGCGCCCTGCGCCTCGGCATTGCCCGCGGGCTTGTGGAACTCGACCCGGAGTTGCGGGATGCGCTCAAGCAGGCGGGGTTCCTGACCCGCGACGACCGCAAGAAAGAGTCCAAGAAGTACGGCCTCAAAAAGGCCCGCAAAGCACCCCAGTACTCCAAGCGCTAGTGGTGCGCCGCGGGATTGGCGGCACTGTGTCGCTGCCACCAGTGCTGCACTTTGGAACAGACGGGGTCCGGGGGAAAGCCTACGACGAGTTGGTTCCCCAAGACGTTGCCCGATTGGCGCAAGCCGCCGCGGAGGTGCTCGCCCCTGCCGGACCAGTTGTCATCGGGCGCGACACCCGACTTTCCAGTCCTGATTTCGCCAATGCCCTGATCTCGGGATTCAGCGCAGCCGGGGTTCCCACCCTCGACCTGGGGGTGGCCCCGACCCCGGCAGTGGCCTGGGCGGCCGCGCGCCATCACATCCCCGGGGCGGTGGTGTCGGCCTCGCACAATCCCTGGCCGGACAACGGCATCAAGCTGTTCGGCCCCGGGGGCCGCAAGCTGGACGATGAAGTCCAGACCGGTCTCGAAGCGGTCTTGGCCGACTCGAAGCGGCGGTGGGCGCCTCACCCCACCCGTCGCCCGCTGGTTGCCGATGCCGCCGGCATGCTGAGCGACTACCAGAACGCCGTGGCCGCCACTGCCGAGTTCGACGGCCGGGGACTTCGGGTGGTCGCCGACGCAGCCCATGGCTCAGCCTCCGCCGCGCTGCCCGGCCCGCTTGGCGCCCACGGGGTGGAGCTGACCGTGATCAACGCCGACCCCGACGGACGGAACATCAACCACCAGTGCGGTTCCACCCATCCCGAAGCGGTGGCCCGAGCGGTCTGCGAACAGGGCGCCGAGCTGGGAATCACTTTCGACGGGGACGCCGATCGGGTACTCGCTGTGGACCATACAGGGGAATTGGTCGACGGAGATCAGATCATCGCCATCTGCGCCGTCGATCGCCAGAACCGGGGCCTGCTTCCCGGCAACACCGTGGTGGTGACGGTGATGACCAACCTGGGCTTTCATCGGGCCATGTCCAACCGAAGCATCAACGTGGTGACCACCCCGGTGGGCGACCGCCATGTGTGGTCTGCCCTTCAAGACGGCGAATGGGGATTGGGGGGTGAGCAGTCGGGGCATGTGATATTCCCCGCCCTGGCGAACGCGGGCGACGGCCTTGTGACCGCCCTTCAACTCCTCGAGGTGATCGTTCGCCGAAAAATGACGCTGCGCGACTTGGCCGCCGAGGCCATGGCCAAGATGCCCCAAGTGCTCCACAACGTGGCCACCGGCCCCGACCCCATCGACCCAGATCAACTGGACTCCGCAATCGCCGCCGCCGAGCAAGCCCTGGGAACAAGCGGCCGAGTTCTCGTCCGCCCCTCGGGCACCGAGCCCGTCATCCGCGTCATGGTCGAAGCCGAAACCCTTGAAGCCGCCCGGTCCGTGGCCGCCGAGGTGGCAACCGCTGTGGGCGGCCCTAGACGAGCTATTCCCACGACACGCCACTAGCCTAGAGGGAGATGTGCGGCATTGTCGCGGTGGTGCGGCGTCGGTCTGAGCGTGTTCCCCCGACCCCGTCGGAGGTTCTCGGCTTTTTGAGCCCGGTAGTGGGCTCGCTGCACGACTTGTCCAACAGCGATGATCTCGCTCCCCGCATCAAGGCGGCGGCGGAGGATCTGGAGCGGGTCAACCAACTGCTGCAAGGCGTCGCCGGCCTTCAGACGCTGCTCGGACAGCGGCCCCTGCGGGCCGCTGTCCGCGCCCACCTCAGTGAGATCAGCCGCCTGATCGAAGTCCTGGAGACTGATCTCGACCGGTCGGGAGACCACCGGGGCAACGAGGCGGTGAACGCCGCGCTGGTCCAGATGAAAGACGCAATGTGGGCCATCGGCAACGACCGGCTAAGCGGTGCCGATGCGGTTGCCGGATTGGCGGGTCGCAGCCCCGGTGTGGCTGCCCTGGGAATCTTCTACTCCGTGCAGGCGGCGCTCTCGGCCTTGGACCGACTGGAAGTGAGGGGCCGGGACTCCGCCGGCCTGCATGTGATGGTAACCGGCCACGGTCTCAACCTCTCCTCGCCGGCGGTTGCCGCGGCGCTCGCCGAGCGAGGCGCCGATCCCCTTTTCCGCTCCGGCTCAGTGCGAGCAGCCGACAACTGCTTGGGCTTTGTGTACAAAGCCGCCGCCGAGATCGGCGAGTTGGGCGACAACACCGCGGCAATGAGGTCGGCGATCGCCGCCGACGAGCTGTTGGCCGCCGCAACGGAGGCCGACGGGGCTTCGGCTGTGGTCATAGGACACACTCGCTGGGCAAGCATGGGAATGATCAACGAGGCCAATGCCCATCCGCTCAACTCCGAGACGGCTGAGGGCCCATCCCGGCCCTACACCATCAGCGCTCTGAACGGCGACGTCGACAACTACAGCAATCTCGTGGCCGAGCACCGCCTGGCTTTCCCCCCCGGAATCACCACCGACGCCAAAGTCATCCCCGCCGGGTGGTCGGCCCGCCTGAACGACGGATTCTGCCCCGATGCCGCAATCCACGCCTTCCGCCACACCGTTGGCAGCCTCCGCGGCTCAGTGGCGGTTGCCGGACAGGCGTCGGCCCACCCCCAACAACTCCTCCTGGCCGTGCGGGGCAGCGGCCAAGCCCTCTACATCGGGGCGGGCGAAGATTCCTACATGGTGGCCAGCGAGCCCTACGGCTTGGTGGAACAGGCCTCCCGGTATCTGCGGATGGACGGCGCAATCCCGTCCGATCCCGACAACGCGGCAAGCAGTCGGGGCCAGATCGCGGTTCTCCGCCGCGCTGGCGCCGGCGACCTCTCCGCTGTCCAGCGGCTCGCATACGACGGCACCCCGCTGGCGGTTGCCAGCACCGATGTCTCGCTGGCCGAGATCACCACCCGCGATGTGGATCGCCGCGGCTTCCGCCACTTCCTGCTCAAGGAGATCACCGAGTCTCCGGAGTCGTTCCGCAAGACCCTTCGAGGCCGCATCACCGCCGAAGCAGGCGACGGGCACAACCCGGCTCTGGCGGTGACCCTCGGCGATGAGGCACTGCCTGAGAAACTGGCAAAACGGCTGGCTAGCGGCCAGATCAGCAAGATCATCGCCATCGGTCAAGGCACCGCCGCGGTGGCCGCAGAAAGCCTGGCGCACTTCTTGCGCCAAGAGCTCCCCGAGCACCACATCAGCTCTGTGCCGGCCACAGAGCTGTCGGGATTCGGCATGCAGGCCGACATGGGCAACACCCTGGTGATCGCCATCAGCCAGTCGGGAACCACCACCGACACCAACCTCACCGTTGATTTGGTGCGCCGCCGCGGTGCATCGGTTATAGCCATCGTCAACCGGCGAGGCAGCGACTTGGCCGGCAAAGCCGACGGCGTGCTCTACACCTCCGATGGCCGCGACGTGGAGATGAGCGTTGCCTCCACCAAAGCGTTCTACGCCCAAATCGCAGCAGGAGTGCTGCTGGCTGTGGCCCTGGCCGATACCGCCAAAGCAGATCGCTCTGTGGACCCGCACGCCTGCCTGCGCCGTGGGCAACTTCTGGGGTCGCTGCGCGACCTGCCCTCGGCCATGGCCGAGGTGCTCGCCCAGCACAGCCGGATCGCCGACATCGTGCGCCGCCACGCCCTCGGTCGCACGTATTGGGCGGTGGTGGGCAACGGGCTCAATCGAGTGGCCGCTGAGGAAGTCCGCATCAAGCTGTCCGAGCTGTGCTACAGGTCCATCGCCTGCGACGCAACCGAGGATAAAAAGCACATCGACCTGTCTTCGGAGCCGCTTGTCCTGGTGTGCGCCGCAGGGCTGTTGGGCGCCAACGCCGATGACGTGTCCAAAGAGGTGTCCATCTTCCGCGCCCACAAGGCCACCCCCATAGTCATCACCAGCGACGCCGACATCTGCTTCGACGCCGCAGTCGAGGTGATCGCCACCCCTGCTACCGCCTCGCCCGAGCTGGCTTTTGTGCTCGCCGCCATGGTCGGGCACCTGTTCGGCTACGAGGCGGCGCTGGCCATCGACGAGCTCGCCCAACCCCTGAGGAAAACCCGAGCGGCCATCGAATCCGAGGTGGCATCCAGCGCAGCAGACGTGGATAGCCGGCAATTGCTGGAAAGGCTCCGCTCGCAGTTCACCCCCTGGGCTCGGCAGTTCTTCGATGATCTGCGCCAAGGCCGCTTCAACGGATGCCTGGAAACCGGAACCGCCGCCGATGTGGCCTCCGTCTACCGCTATGCCCTGGGCGTTGCCCCGCTTGACGCCTACCAGATGGAACGGGGCCGGGTGGGCACCCCCGCAGTGGTGCTGGAAGACCTCACTGCCGTGCTCACCGTGGCAATAGGGGAGCTGACCCGACCGGTCGACGCCATCCGCCATCAGGCCAAGACCGTGACCGTCGGCATTTCCCGAGCCGAGGAGTCGCTGTTGGAGGCGCCTTTGGTCCGCGCTGCGCTCGACGCTGGAGCACCCCGCCACTGTCTCAGCTACCAAACCCTGCGCGTGCTCAACGCACTGGATCCCGCGGTGGCCGAGGTCACCGGATTCATCCGCTATGGACTCATCGGCGACCCGGAGTCGGACGCAGCCGCCATCCATGTGATCGGCCGGGGCGGCATCACCGTGGGGCTGGCCTCTCGCACCGAGAGCGATCCCGCGCTGCGGGGCAGCAAGCACCTGGTGGCCGTGGAGCAGGAGGTGAAAGCCGTCCGGGGCCGCTCCGACGGGCGCACCATCGTGCTGATTCCCGAGGTAAAGGACCGCCAGACCACTGGGCTGACCCTGCTGCATGTGCGCTTTCGGCCCCGGCTGCCGCCCGAGACAGCTCGGCTGGTGCTGAGCGGCTATTGGAACCGGTTTACAGCCCTGCACGACGAGGTGACCGAGACCGAACCCCGCTTCGGGCTCGACCGGCTGGGCGACATCAGCACCGAGGATTTGCTGCTGGCGCCCGTGGTTGAGCTGGCCGAGCGCTGGCGGCCATGATCCCCATCGTCACGCCAGACGAGATGGCCGCCGTCGATGCCGCAGCCCCCGAGCCTGTGGAGGTGCTGATAGAGCGGGCCGGCGCGGCCCTGGCCCGTGCGGCGCTGACCATGATGGGGGGAGGATACGGGCGACGGGTGACGGTGCTGGCAGGCAAGGGCAACAACGGCGCCGATGGCCGAGCCGCTGCCCGGCGACTGAGGCGCAGGGGCGTCCGGGTGGCGGTGATCGAAGCCGGCGGCGCCCCAGCCTCGCTGCCGGCCGCCCACCTGTGCATCGACGCCGCCTACGGCACAGGGTTGCGCCGGCCCTTCTCCCCGCCACCGCCCGCGGCGATGCTGAACCGGCCCCACCAAGTGGCGCCGATCCTGGCTGCCGACATCCCCTCAGGGGTGGACGGGTTGACCGGGGAGGTGCGCGGCCATGCTTGGACTGCGGCCCGCACGGTGGCGTTCGGCGCGCTCAAACCCGGTCTCGTGCTGCACCCGGGCACGCAGCACTGCGGCCCAGTCACGGTCGCCGACATCGGCCTGGATGTGTCGCTCGCCCGAGCCCATCTGGTGACCGGCCACGATGTCGGCTGCTGGCTGCCCACCCGGGCTGCCGAAGCCCACAAATGGCAAGCCGCGTGCTGGATCATTGCCGGGTCGCCGGGCATGACCGGCGCGGCCCGCCTGGCCGCCGCCGCGGCCCAACGCTGCGGAGCGGGCTATGTGCGGCTGAGCACACCGGGGCGCCAACACGACCCCGCCGCCCCCATCGAGGCAGTCGGCTTTCCCCTGCCCGACGCCGACTGGTCGGCGGCCGCGGATGCCGATGGCCGATCTCGCTTCAAAGCCATGCTGGTCGGGCCGGGACTCGGCCGGCGGCCCGACACCGTTGAAGCAATCCGTAGCCTGGTTGTCGAAACCCCTCTCCCACTGGTGGTCGACGGGGACGGGCTGAGCGCTTTGGGGCCGGATGCCGCTGGAATGCTGGCCCGACGCCCAGGGCCGACCGTGCTGACTCCCCATGACGGCGAATACCAAGCCCTGACCGGCAAACGCCCTGCCCCTGACCGCTTTGCCGCCGCCCGCTCACTGGCCGGCGACACCGGGGCGGTGGTGCTGCTCAAAGGCCCCACCACTGTGGTGGCTCATCCCGACGGCACCGCCTGGGCTGTCGCCAACGGCGACGCCCGGCTCGCCACCGCCGGCACCGGCGATGTTCTGGCCGGGCTTGTCTGCGGTCTGCTCAGCGCCGGCGCCCAGGCCGCTCGAGCTGCTGCCACCGCAGCCTGGCTTCACGGGCAAGCTGCCGACGCCTGCCCTGCGTCGGGCATGACGGCATCGGACCTGCTTGACGCCCTTGCTTGCGCTTGGGAGACAACAGCACAACAGAGAGCAGCGCCATGAGGCCGACTTGGAGCGACATCAACCTGGTCGCCATCGCCCACAACACCGGGTTGCTGGTCGAACTCATCCGCCCCGCGAAGCTGTGCGCGGTGGTCAAGGCCAACGCCTACGGGCACGGCATGATCCCTGTCGCCCGCACGGTGATCGACGCCGGCGCCACCATGCTGGCGGTAGCCCTGGCAGACGAAGGCCGCCAGCTCCGCGAGGCCGGGATTGAAACGCCTATCCTGCTCTTGTCAGAGCCCCATCCCAATGAGTTCGCAGATGCGGCCGAGCATCGGCTCATCCCCACCTTGTATCAGAGCGAGGGGCTGAAAGCAGCCAGCGCCGCAGCCGCAGCCGCCGGTGTGTGCCTTCCTGTCCACCTCAAGGTGGACACCGGAATGGCCCGGGTCGGCGCCACCCCGACCGAGGTCATGCTGCTGGCCGACGCCATCGCACAGCAAGACACTCTGGAGTTGGCCGGAGTGTGGACCCACTGCGCGGTGGCCGACGAGCCGGGGAATTCCTTTACCGCCCATCAAATCGAGCAGTACAACCACTTGCTCTCCCGGCTGCGGATGGCGGGGCATGAAGGCTTCTGCCGGCACCTGGCCAATTCAGCAGTGGCCATGGCACATCCCGCAGGGCGATTCGACATGGTCCGCTGCGGTATCGCCCTTTACGGCATCCCCCCGTCGCCTGCGCTGGCCGACCGCCTGCCGCTTCAGCCCGCAATGACCCTGCGCACCGAAGTGGCCATGGTCAAAGACGTCGCGGCGGGAACCCCGGTGTCCTACGGCCACCACTACACCACCCCGGCGGACACCCAGCTCGCCACCATTCCCATCGGCTATGCCGACGGCTGGGCTCGGTGCCTCGGCCTCAAAGGGGGCGAAGTCCTCATCGGCGGCCGGCGCCGGCGCCTCGCCGGCTCGGTCACCATGGACCAAGCCATGGTGGACTGCGGCCCAGACCACCCCGTTTCGCCAGGCGATGAGGTAATCCTGCTCGGCCGCCAGGGCAGCGAGGAGATCACCGCCGCTGAGATCGCCCAGCGCCTCGATACCGTCGCCTACGAAATAGTCTGCCGGTTCGGCCCCCGCGTCCCCCTGCGCTTTCTGTAAACGGCTACTGGCCTGCCAGGGGCTGCACACCAGGTAGTTCCACCGAGCGGACGGCCGTCTC
>JAPYOG010000072.1 GCA_028278785.1 Candidatus Poriferisocius anaerobius
GGGCCGTACGGGATGGCTTGAAACAGTTGCTTGATTTGGGTCTGGTCTGGCGCGAGGAACGCAAGGATCCGCTTCGCAACTGCCGCCTGGCCGCCCACTCCCACCTGCGGTAGGAGCAGCTCCAGTGACGCGCCTGCCGGTACTATGCAGGCCCAAGATAGCGGCGCTGCTGGCCGTGGTGCTGGCCTGCGCCGCCCTGGCCCTGCTGCCGGGCAGCGCGAGGGCGCAGCAGCAGACGACGAACCGCGCCGATGGGAACACCCTCATGTCCATGGCCATCTTGCCATGCCGCCTGGCCTCGTTCCAGTGGGTCAAGGGCGGCGTTTGTGAATAGAATGCGGGGCATGCAGTCATGCCGCCCGCACGTCGCCACCTTCTTCGGTCGATTCCTGCCGGCGTTCCTCGTAGCGATTGTCGCGCCGGCGCTCGGTGCGTCCCCCGCAGTCGCGGAGGACTGGCCCGAGTACCGCGGCAAGGGACGCCGCGGCGTCTGGACGGAGACCGGCATCCTCGAGGAATTCCCGCCGGGAGGGCTGACGTTCACCTGGCGCGTCCCGATTCACGACGGGTACGCGGGGCCGGCGGTCGCCGGCGGCAGGGTCTTCGTGCTCGACGCGCGCCGCGCCGGCAATGGCGGCATGCGGATGATCGAGCGCGTGCTCGCACTCGACGATCCTGCCTTCTTCGCCGGCAGCTCCTTCGGGGCCGAGTTGGTGGCCAGGGGAGTGGCCGAGCCCCAGTGGGGGTGGAACGCACGGGCCGCAGTGGCCATCACCGGCACGGGCGGGCGGCTGTACCGGGCGCCGGGCGGCATCGAGCGATTGAGCGACTACACCCCGAGCCCCGAGGCGGCCCGCAGGCTCACGGCCATGCTGGTCCACAGCACCGACGGCCTCGACGAGCACATCCAGCGCCGTTTCGAGATCAGCATGGCTCCCGGCCACTGGGAGGCCTTGAGCGCGCTGGGCCTGCGGAACCCGTCGGCGGAGAGGGTGGCCCGGCCGGAGGACTGGCCCGAGCCACTGCTGGACTGCGATGTGCCCATCCTGTGGGTCGAGGGCGCCGACGACCCGCTGCTGGAGCAGGGCTGGGCGGCCAAGATGGCCGAGCTGGGTGACTCCTTCTCATCGGTGGTGGTGCCCGGGGGCCACGAGCCCAACATCGAGCATCCGGCCGACACCGGTCGACTGATCCGGGAGTTCTTCGACAGCTGCGCCTGACGGTTCCTTGAGCCGCCCGGCGCTGCCGGCCTCTCAGCGCCAGCGGTCGTAGGCGGGGTCCTCCTCAAAGAAGGCGCGGTACATGCCGTCGAACGCCAGCCACTGCAAGTCGATGCTGGTGACCACCGCGTCCATCACCGACCGCTGGGTGAACTCGTCGTTGGCGTAGCGGGCCACGACCAGCGGGCCGATGTCACCGTGGCCCTCCTCGATCTCGGAGGCGTGCAGCTCCCAGAACAGCAAGTCCGGCGCGCCGCGCTCGAACCCATAGTGCTCGACCAGCCCCTCGATGATGATGTCGTTCCGGCGGGCCGACGCGCCCTCGATGAAGGCGATGCCGGCTATGGCGGCCAGCCAGTCGCCCTTGTAGGCCAGGTAGTAGCGCCAGTGCATGAACGCCTTGCACTCGGGGATGGTCGGGCAGTTGTCGAGGTCGTCCTGGGTGAGGCCGAAAGCCTGGGCATGCTCCAGGAAGATGTTGAGGTGACGGTCGGTGCCCGAGTCGTGCCCGGCTCCCTCCTCCAGGATGACGTCCTCGAAGAGATGGTGGAAGATGTCGGGATCCTCGGGGCACTTGGCGAAGATCGCGCAGTCGGCCTGCGGCGACGGCCTCGGGGCCACCTGGTAGAAGTGCCGCAGGAACCCGGCGATGGCAGCCCTGGTGGCCTTTCCGGAACGGATGTCGGCCACCAGCTGATGGTCCTTGATGTGGCGGGACTCGACGACCTCATCTATCTCGGCCAGCAGTTCGGGCATGGGCTTGACGGCCATTGGAACCCCCTTCGTCGAAGCTCTCCCGAGCGCGGGATGCGACGATCGTGAACGTACACCGCGGCCATACGTCAGACAAATGGTTCCGGCTTGCCGCCCCATCTCTCCGCCTCTTAGCCTGCGGCCGTGTTGGGGGTTGCATCCAACGGCATGATGGCGCCCGAGGCCTATCGCTCCGAGGCCTTCTACCGGGCCGAACTGGACTGGGTGTTCCCGTCCAGTTGGGTCTTCGTCGGCCATGAGCAATGGGTGCCGGAGCCGGGCGACTTCCTGGCCGAGACCGTCGGCATCGAGCCGGTCCTCGTTGTTCGCGACCCGGACGGCGTCCTCAAGGCCTTCTCCAACGTCTGCCCGCACCGGGCCAGCCTGCTCGCCGAGGGTCAGGGCAACTGCGGACGGCGCCTGGTCTGCCCCTACCACGGCTGGACGTTCGGCCTCGACGGGCGGCTGTTGGCCATCCCGCGGCAGCGGGGCTTCGTCAGCCCGGTCGACGTGTCCGACTACGGATTGCGGGAGTTGCGCCTCGATGTGTGGGAGGGCCTCGTCTTCGTGAACGTCACCGGCGACGCGCCGCCGCTCATCGACTATCTCGAAGGACTGCCCGAGTTGCTGGCCGGTCACGACATCGCTCGGATGAGCCTCGGAGCGTTCCTGGACGACCCGATCGCGGCCAACTGGAAGCTGGTGATGGACAACGCCATCTGCGACTACCACCTCGGGATCGTCCACGAGGAGTCGATCGCCGATCTGGTGGAACTCGAGGGACTGGACGAGCAGGTGGGCGACACGACTGCGGTGGCTTCGGTCCCCTGGAAGGAGGCGGCCATGCCGCCGGATCCATGGCCCGGGCTGACCGGATCCGCGGCGGAGGGCTCGCTGGGATGCTTCGTGTTCCCCAACCTTCACGTGATCGGCTTCCCGTCGGGGGGCGCGACCATCATGTGGTGGACACCCACCGGCCACACCAGCACCCGCGCCCGGGTGCTGAGCCTCTCACACGACGCCGATGCCGACGTGCGGGCGGGCACCGAGCTGCTCTCGAGGGTGCAGCGCGAGGACTTCGATGTGTGCGAGAAGATGCAGATCGGCGTGCAGTCGCTCGGCTATTCGCCCGGTCCGATGCACGCGTCCGAGCTGCGCATCACCGTCTTCCAGCGGCGCCTGCTCGAGATCTTGGAGCAAGCTCTCGACCGCGCCGACAGGGCAACCGACGGCCGCCATGCGGGAGCGGGCCGGTGACGGTCAAGCCGGGCTGGGAGGGCCGCTACTTCGAGGACTTCGAGGTGGGCGACGTGTACCAGCACCCGCTGGGCCGCACCATCACCGAGGCCGACAACATCTGGTTCACGCTGCTGACGTGCAACACCAACATGATGCACTTCAACAACCACTACGCCGAGAATTCGACCTTCGGCAAGGCCCTGGTCAACTCGGGGTTCACGCTGGCGCTGGTGCTGGGTCAGTCCGTCTCCGATGTCAGCCAGCAGGCGGTGGCCAACCTGGGCATGGACGAGGTGCGGTTCACCCATCCCGTGTTCGTGGGCGACACCCTCTACGCCGAGAGCATCGTGCTGGCCGTGCGGCCGTCGGCCTCCCGCCCCTACGCGGGGATCGTGACCGTGCGGACCCGGGGATTGAACCAGAACGGGGACGAGTGCCTGCGCTACCGGCGCAACGTGCTCGTGTACCGGCGCGGCCACGCCCACGACCAGGACCTTTTCCCCGAGGCCGCGGAGCCGCTCAGACTGGATGAGGATTGAACGCGTCGATGAGCCGGCCCGCGTGCTCCCGGTAGGTGCGGCCCGGGTCTCCTGAAGCCCTCGCCGCAGGGTCCGACATCAGCATCGACGGCGTGTGAAGGATCAGCGTCTCGCAGTCCCGGGCGCGGAGCCGCTCGGCGACCCGGCCCCTGACCAGATGGGCGGGCCCCGCCACCGCGAGGCGGTCGACCATCTCGTCGGTCACCGCGGAGGTGGCCGCCCCCCAGTCGTCCGCGGCCGCGGCCCGGATGGCAGCCGCGGCGTGCTCGAAGCCGTAGTGGCGCATCAGCGGCGCGTAGGCGGGGTGTTGGGCGTAGAAGGCGATCTGTGCGGCCGCATCGCGGCGGGCCGCCACCTCGTCGTCGTTGACGACGGCGATCAGCATGGCCGCCACCATCGGCGGCTGTTGCCGCCCGGCGGAGGCGGCCGCCGCCTCCAGTTGCGGTCTCATAAGTTCGCTCAGGGCGGAGCCGTCGACGATGGGGTGGGCGATCAGCCCGTCGGCCACCGCTCCGGCCACATGCACCATCTGCCGGTTCACCGCGGCCAACAGCACCGGCAGCCGCGGCGACCTTGACGGGTAGGCGCCTGCGGTGGCCCCCACGGTGACGCGGTAGTGGCGGCCGCGGTACTGCACCGGCTCCGGCCCGATGTGCCACAGGGCCTGTACTGCTTCGACCACCTCCGCGACCCGGCCGGTCACGTCGGTCGGCTCGATGCCCAGCCAGTCCCGTATGCGGGCGGGCTGGGCGCTGCCCAGACCCAGAATGAGACGCCCGTCGCTCAGTTCGTCGATGTCTCGGGCCTCTGCCGCCAGCACCGCAGGGCTGCGGCCCAGCGCGTAGGCGATGGCCGAGCCGATGGTCACCCGGTCCGTGACTGTGGCGATGGCGGCCATGGGGACGGTGGCCGAGCGCCAACTGAACTCGGTTGTCCAGACACTGTCGAATCCGGCCCGTTCGGCTTCCCGAGCGAGGGCTACGGCATCGGCGGGTCCGCATGCCAGCGCCACGCCGAGGCGCGGGGCCGGCGCATCCGGTGCGGGCTCAGGCAATGTCCAGCAGCGGCATGACGCCCTCGCAGATGAGTCGGAGCTGGTTCATGCGGTCGCGCTCGCTGCGGCCTACATAGAACATCCAGCGGTCCATGCCCTGGGCCTCCAGCTCGTGCAGGCGCCGGGCGACGTCTTCGGGGCGTCCCCACAGCCCCGGGGCTCGCGCCAGCAGCCACTCGTACAGCCCCAGCTCCCGGGCCCTGGCGATCAGGGCTTGCTGGCGGCTCTCATCCTGGTATTCCGAGCCGAGGTTGTGGGTGTCGGCGTTGAACTGCAGCAGGGCTTGCTTGAGGTGTTCTGGGATCTGCTTGCCCTCCAGCGTTCCCATGGTCAGCCACTCGGTGTTCGCGCCCATTCCCTGGCTCAGGGCGGCCTCGACGCTGTCGCCGAAGACGATCTCGGAGTTCCACCACAGCTCGAGATCTGCAGGGTCGCGGCCCGCGGCCTCGCATCCCTCCTCGACAAGGCCGAGCACGTACTCCACGTTGTGAGGACCGAAGCCCATCGACAGCAGCATCCCGTCGGACACTTCGCAGGCCATGCGCAGCACCTTGGGGCCTGAGACGGGGACGATGACCGGGATGTCCGCACCGACGGGCAGGTCGGACCACTGCACGCGGAACTTCCGGCCCTGGTAGTGGGCCTCCTCACCGGCCAGCAGCGCCTTGACCGCCACGATGTAGTCCCGCAACTGCGCGACGGTGGCCGGGCGCAGACCGACACCCCACAGGGCGCTGTCACCGGTTCCGATCCCGAAGGCGATCCGCCCGGGTGCGATCTCCTCGAGCGAGAGCAGCGAGGCCGCGGTCACCGACGGGTCGCGTGACGACGGGTTGGTGACCGAGGTCATGATCCGGGACCGCGACGTGTGCTCGGCGCACAGCGCGGCGACCACGTACAGCTCGCGGACCAGGGCGGGCGAGTCCGGCAGGCCGATCACGTCCACACCGGCGTTGTCGAGAAGGCTCCACCATTCGGGCCCGTCCGACAGGGGGCCCTGCTGGAGGACGTTGAGGGCGATCTTCATGGTCGATGTTCTCTTGCCGGCGGTGCGGACGGGTGGCCGCTACTTCCTGGAGATCACCGCGTCGGCGTCGATCTCGATCATGGCGTCGGGCCGGGCCAGTGCGTGGACGATCACCAGCGTGCTGGCCGGGTAGTGGTCCTTGTTGAAGAACTCCGCCCGGGCGTCGTGGATCTGGCCGAACTTCTCCTTGGTGAACGGGGGGGTCATGTAGACCCGCACCCGGACGATGTCGTCGATGGTGCCGCCCAGCGGCTCCAGGGCCGACAGCAGGTTGCGGATGACCTGGCGGGTCTGCTC
>JAPYOG010000073.1 GCA_028278785.1 Candidatus Poriferisocius anaerobius
ACCCCGGATACCCCGCCGGATGCGATCCCCACTCGGGACTGGATGATCTGCCAGCCGGCATCAAGCGGGTCTGCCCACGGGTCGAGCATCGACTGCACCCGCTCGCGCCGATACCCCGACCCCCAGGCTGCCATTGCCGCCGCTGCGCCGCTGAGCAGCGACCAGCCCGTTAGCGCGAGCAGGGGAACCCCGGCCATGAACAGGGCGGCGAATGCGATCAGCACGAGGATGACCGCTGTGCCCAGATTGGGCTGGAGCAGAATCAGCCCGCACATGATGCTGCACACCACGAGAATCGGCCGGATGGTGGTGCGGGTTTCATGCTCGCTGCCGGCCTTGTCGGCCAGCCAAGCGGCTGCGAACAGGACCATGGCCAGCTTGGCCACCTCAGAGGGCTGGAAGCTGAGCGGGCCGAAGTAGATCCATCGGCTGGCGCCGTTGGCGGTTCTGCCGATGCCGGGAATGAGCACACCGACCAGGGCGAGCATGGTGGCGGCCAGCAGCAGATTGGAGTATCTCTTGATCTGGCGGTAGTCCGCTCTCATCATCATGACCAGGGCCACCATCCCCCCCACGCTCCACACAAGCTGGCGCTGGAAGGTGAACCAGGTGGACTGGCCGGCGTAGAGGCTGGTGACCGAGGAGACCGACAGCACCATCACCAGCCCCAGGGCGTTGAGGGCCACGACCGCGCCGAAGAGCAGGTAGAACGGCCCGGTGGCCTGACCCGTCGGCGCCGACTTGAGGGCGGCCCACCTCCGCTGGGCTGCCCGAGCATCCACTGCGGTCATCGCGAGCCCCCGATCATCTCTCGAACCAGCCGGCAGAAGTGGTCGCCCCGCTCTGCGTAGGAGCCGTACCAGTCGAATGACGCGCACCCCGGCGACAACAGGACGGCCTCGCCGGGGCGGGCGCTCCCGGCCGCCATCCTCACCGCCTCCTCCATCGAGCCCGCCGCGGTCACCGGGCAGCGGCCGGCGAACGCCTCCTCCACTTCCGGCGAGGCATCGCCTATGGCCACTACCGAGCGCACCTTGTCGACTGCATCGGCCATCGGCCCCAGATCGAGCCCCTTGTTGCGCCCCCCGGCAACCAATACCGCCGGTCCCACCGACCGCACCGCGGCGCACACAGCATGAGGGGTGGTGGCCTTGGAATCGTCGTAGTACCGCACCCCCCGGTATTCGCCGACCAGGGCCACGCGATGAGGCAGGCCGGCCCACGCCAACATGGCCGAGCCCACCGCCTCCGCAGAGGCGCCTGCGGACAGCGCCACCGCGGCGGCAGCTAGCTGATTGGACAGCTCATGGGGCTGCGGTCGGGCCAACTCGCCGACATCGGCCAGCTTCTGCGACCAGGCCCACAGCGCCCCGTCCCTCACCCGGAAGTCCCCCTGGTGGATGCCGAACGTCACCACCCGGCCACGGTCGGGGGAATGCGCTGCCACCACCGGATCGTCGAGGTTCACCACCGCAGTGGACCCCTCGTCGGATCGCTGCCAAATGGACGCCTTGGCCGACCGATAGCTTTCCACCGAGGCATGGACGTCGAGGTGGTCGGGAGAGAAGTTCAGCCATGCCCCGACCGATGGGCGGTAGCACCTGCTGTGGCCGAGCCGGAAAGAAGACGCCTCCACGACGAAGATCGCCGTCCCGCTGTCGCGGATGGCCTCTGCCAACGGGGTTTCGGTGTTGCCGGCCACACAGGCGGCAATGCCGGAAGCCTCGAGCATGGCGGCGGCCATCAGCGTCACCGTGGTCTTCCCATTGGTTCCGGTGACCGCCAGAGTGGGACGAGAGTCCCACCGCTGGGCCAGGTCGAACTCGGAGATGATCGGCGTGCCAGCGGCGGCCGCCGCCGCGATAACCGGATGGGATTCGGGCAATCCCGGGGTGGGGACCACCGCTCGGGCCCGGTCGGCCAGCGCTCTCCATGCGGCGGGGTCGGGCCCCTCCAGCAACTCCACGCCCAGCGACGCGGCATGGCTTCGGGCGGGCTCGAGGGGGGCGTCGTCGGCCGCGACCACCGGGTGGCCGCGCTCTGCAAGCTGGGCCGCCAACGCCTGGTTGGTGACCGCGTATCCTGCCAGCAGCACCGCCCCCCGTGTCAATCCGCACCCCCGACCGACACGAAATCAGCGTAGAAAAGCCCGAGAGCCACCGCAGTGGCGAATCCGGCCATGATCCACAGGCGGATGATCACGGTGGTCTCGGGCCATCCGCCCAGCTCGAAGTGGTGGTGGATGGGGGCCATGCGGAACACCCGCTTGCCGAACATTTGGAAGCTGAACACCTGGATGATGACCGACAGCGTCTCCATCACGAACAGCCCGCCGATGATGGGCAGCAGCAAGTGGGTGTTGGTGGCCAAGGCCAGCACGGCCAGCCCGGTTCCCAGGGCAAGCGACCCGGTATCGCCCATGAAAATCCGAGCCGGTGCGGCGTTCCACCACATGAAGCCCGCACTGGCCCCGAGCATTGCCGCCGCCAGGATGGCCAGGTCCAACGCATGGGGGATGCCGTAGATGTCCTCGTTTCGGAAAGCCCAGAAGCCGATGACCACGAAGGCGGCAAAGGCGAGCACCGACGAGCCGGCGGCCAAGCTGTCGAGGCCGTCGGTCAAGTTCACCGCGTTGCTGGTGCCCAGGATCAGCAGCACAGCCCACAGCCCCCAGCCCCAAGGGCCCAGGTCGATGTTCAAAGAGTCGTATCGGGTGAAGGAGAGCTCGGTGCGGACGTCGGTAAGATGGATCATCAGCACGGCGAAACCGATCCCCACGGTCAGCAAGCCCAATATCTTGGTCCCCTTGCCCAAGCCGAGGTTGCGCTCTCGGGACACCTTCAGCCAGTCGTCCACAAAGCCGACGGCCCCCGAGCAGATGATCGCCGCCATGGCGATCAGGCCGGTGCGGGTGAAGATGCCGTTGTAGAGGTCGCTTATGCCATAGCCGGCCAACGCGCCCACCACTATGGCAACTCCCCCCATGGTGGGCGTCCCCGCCTTGCTGACGTGGCCCTGGGGCCCGTCCAGGCGGATGGGCTGGCCAATGGAGTGCTTGCGCAAGAAGGTGATCAGCAGCCGGGTTCCGATCACCGAGGCGACTCCGGCGATGGCAACGGAGAACAACAGGCGGATCACCGGGCCGCCTCCATTGCCTCGAGCAGCTCCCGAACCACAACGCGGTCATCGAAGGGGACTTCCCGGCCACCCGCGGCCTGGCAGGCCTCGTGTCCCCTGCCGGCGATCACCACCACGTCGCCATCGGAGGCGTCGGCCAGACTCCGGGCGATGGCCGCCCTCCGATCGGGTTGCGCCAGGACGCCGCCCGAGCTTGGGGGCACACCGGCCAAAACATCGGCGATGATGGCCTCGGGGTCTTCAGAGCGCGGGTTGTCGGAGGTGATGACGGCCTCATCGGCCAGATCGACTGCGACCCGGCCCATCTGGGGCCGCTTGGCCGGATCCCGGTCGCCGCCGCAGCCGAACACCACCCGCAGCCGCCCACCGCCGGACAGCAGCTCCCGGGCAGCAGTGAGCGCTTGGACCAAGGCGTCCGGGGTGTGGGCATAGTCGACAACAATCGTGAACGGGTGGTGGGTCTCGACCCGCTCAAAACGGCCCGGCACTGGAACTGCCGCCTCCAGTCCGGCCACCACCTCTGGCACTTCCACCCCCAGCGCCAGGGCAGCTTCAGCAGCGGCCAGAGCGTTGGCGGCATTGAAGCGTCCTATCAGCGGAATGCGCGCTTGGCGGCCCCTCCACTGCATGGTCAGGCCATCGGCAGTCGGCTCAACCCGCAGGGCCCGGGGGTCGTAGGCCACCGTGGGTATACGAGCCTCGGCCATCAGCCGCCGCCCGTGCTCGTCGCTCTGGTTGACCACCGCCTGGTCGGACAGCTCCGGGCTGAAAAGCCGCGCCTTGGCGGCGAAATACTCCTCGATGGTGCGGTGGTAGTCGAGATGCTCGGCGGTTAGGTTGGTGAACACCGAGGCCTTGTAGCGGACCCCGTCGACTCGGTGCTGGTGCAGGGCGTGGCTGGACGCCTCCATGACCACAGCCTCCACCCCGGCGCTGCGCCAACGGGCAAGCTGGTGCTGCAAAGCGAGGGCATCAGGGGTGGTCAATGCCCCCGATAGCGTTCCGAGCGTCTCGGCTCGAAGGCCGGCGGCGGCCAGCACCGAGCCCAAGAGGTGGCACACCGTGGTCTTGCCGTTGGTGCCGGTCACTCCCACCAAGATCATCGAGCGGGACGGGTGGCCGTGGAAGAGGGCGCTCATCGGGCCCATGGCCCGTCGCACCGATTCGACCAGAATCTGCGGGCATTCCCAGCCGAGTAGTCGCTCCACCACGAGACCGGCCGCGCCCCGGTGGATGGCATCGGCGGCAAAGTCATGTCCATCGTGGTCGGCCCCCGGCACGCAGAAGAACAGATCGCCCGGCTTCACCTGCCGGGAGTCTTGCGCCATCCCGGTGACCGAGGCATCGCCGCGGCATTCGACAAGACCGGGAGCGCTCTCGGCCAGTTCCCGCACCGACGCCGCAGGACCGCTCATGGCCCACCCCCTGGCAAAACCTCTGCCTCCGCAGCCGGGGCATCCGCAGCCGGCGCATCCGCAGCCGGCGCATCCGCAACAGGCGCATCCGCAACAGGCGCATCCGCAGCCGGGACATCCGCAGCCGGGGGGGCTGGGACAGGAGTCTGCGGGGTGGGCGCCGGCCGGGGTGTGGGCGCCGGGCCGAGTTTGGGCGCCACGGTGATGAAGTCCACCGGAGGGGCGATACGGAGGCGTTGCAGCGCGTAGTTGGCCAAATCGGCGAACAGGGGCGCCGCGGCCTGGCTGGCATAGAAGTTGACCTGTGGCTCATCGATCACCACGATCATGGAGAGCTGGGGATCCTCAGCAGGCAAGAAGCCCGCGAACGTGGCCGTGTAGAGACTGCGCCCATCGCTGTCCTCGTAGTTCCCGCCCGACTGCACTTTCTTGCCGGTTCCGGTCTTGCCGGCCACGGTGTAACCGTCCACCCGGGCGTTCCGCCCGGTTCCCTCCCGCACTGCGGTGACCAGCATGTCTGTCATCTTGGACGACGTTGCGCTCGACACGACCCTGACCGGTTCGCCCCTTTTCAGCGCAATCTCCCGACCGTCTGCCCCCACCGCCGAACGCAGCAGAGTCGGAGGCGCCAGAACGCCCCCGTTGGCCAAGGTGTTGTACACCAAAAGCACCTGCAACGGCGTGGCCAAAATGCCCTGCCCGAGTGCGAAGCTGGCCACATCTGTGCCGTTCCAAGCCCGCAATTCCGGGATCAGGCCAGATGACTCGCCCTTGAAACCAAGACCGGTGGCAGTTCCCAGCCCGAACCGGGACAAGTAGGCCGCCAAACGGGAAGAACCCAGCACCAGGGCCCATTCGATGGTCCCGGTGTTGGACGAGCGGGCCAGAATCTCCTCCAGGGTGTACACCACGGTCCCGTATTCAACGTGATCGGCGAACTCCTGATCGTAGAGCTGAAGCCAGTGGTTGACTTCGCGCAGATGGTGGGGGGCGCCCAACCCCTCCTCGAGCACCCCGGAGAACACCACGCTCTTCAAGACCGATCCGGGTTCGTAGGCCCAGGTGACGGCGCGGTTCTCGCTTAGCAGCACCGGGGCGCCCTCGTCGTCGCGGCCCACGGAGGCCATGGCCAGGATCTCGCCGGTGTCGGGAGACATGATGATCACGGTGCCGCTGGATGCCTCAACCTGGCCGATCTGCCGCATCAGGGCGCGCTCGGCTTCGAACTGCAAGGAGCGGTCGATGGTCGAGAACAGGTCGGCGCCCGGCTGTGCCGGCTTGATGCGGCGAGCTCCGCTGGGGATGGTTCTGCCGTCTCGGCTGCTCTCCAGGACCATTTCACCGGGAATGCCGCCCAGAAGATGGTTGTACTGGTACTCCATGCCGCTCACGCCGTTTTGGTCGATATCCACGGCGCCCACCACTGCCCGCCCGAGCTGCGAGCCCGAGGGGTTGAAGCGTGCCGATTCCTCTAGTCGGTACACACCCTGCAACTGGAGCTCGGCCACCGCATGGGCAACGCTGTCAGGAACGATTCGGGACAGATAGGCGTGCTGGTCGGGTTCGCTCATCAGATCGGCCAGCCGCTTTTCCTCCATTCCCAATACGGGCGCAAGCGCCGCCGCTGCGGCGTGTGGATCCTCCACTTGGCTGGGGTCAGTCCATATCGTCCATTGGGGCGCCGACATGGCCATCTCCAGGCCGTTTCGATCCAGGATTCGACCCCGTTGCGCCGTGAGCTTGACCCTTTTGATCCGCTGCTGCTCCCCGTATGCAACGTAGGCGTCGGAGCGAAAAAGCTGTAAGTCGGCGAGCCGGACGCCAAGAGCCGCCGCCACCAGCACAAAGGCCGCCGCCAGCGCCGCTCCCCGACGGCGGCTCGACTGCATGCGGATGGCTGCCAGGCTCCTTCCCGCCCCCCGGCGGCGCCGCACACGGTCACGACGAGACCTCTGCTTCCGGGGGGATCTCACTGCTGCCCGCCCTCATCGAACTCCACTGGCGACAGATACACCCGACCGTCGGGCTCGACCATCCCAAGCCTGTACATGGCCTCGGCCACAATGCGCTCGGGCGCCTCCGCCCGTGCCACGTTGAGCCGCAGCCTCTCGTTCACAGCCCTGACATCCTCGAGCTGCTGGTTGAGCCCGTCGAGGGTGGCTTGGCGATCAACGATCAGCGATTGCAACAAGGCCAGCGCGAAGAGGGCTGCCACCGCCGCGACAACGGTCACCCAGCCCAGCGTGGGCATGAGCCGGGGCCGGGGAGCAGAGGCCGCCCTCAGATGCCGTCCCGGGCGGGCCTCTGG
>JAPYOG010000074.1 GCA_028278785.1 Candidatus Poriferisocius anaerobius
GATGCCGACCTCGCCGAACTCGTTCTCGATTACCGCAATCCGCTTCCCGTGCTGCTCGGTGAGAATGTGGTTCAACAACGTGGTCTTGCCCGCGCCCAAAAACCCCGTCAGCACCGTCACGGGAACTCGCTCATCAGTCATGACGCAATGATAATAGTTCCTATTCCTGTGTCCACTTAAGTGCTGAATCCAGCACCCGCTCCACGCCTTGTCGGGTTTGGCCGCAAGGGTCTCAGCTCATACGTATGTGGTGGACGGTGATGTCGAGGCCGGTTGATCTCGCCAGTCGGCCATCTGCGGTCAACAGTGGGACTCCCATGGCGCGGGCGGCTGCGACATAGAAGGCGTCATAGGCGCTGACGCTGCTGTAGTGCCCCCAAGCTGACAAGGCGAGCGTCCGATGCGAGAGGCGATCGATAGGCCAGATGGCTAGATCGCTCAGAGCCATCGCGGCTCGTGCTTCGTCAAGGCGACCGGTGAGCACGGCGCGGCGCAGCGCGGACACAACTTCCGGGTCAAGCAACTCGGGGGCAGCCAAGGATGCGGCTTCGACGGTATCGGCGAGCGTGATTCCAAGCGGCGTACGCAGGAGGTATTCCACCGCCACTGAGGCGTCGATGACGTAGCCGGTCATTCAAGCTCTGCGTCGCGCAGCTCCCGCACTTCGGCGATCAGGGAGGCAACGTCTATGCCTAGATCTGTGGTTGGCCGACTGGCAAGGTGCTTGTGCCACTCCCAGCGCGCCAGTTCTCTCTTGATGGCGTCGAGTACCGCTGCGCTCATAGTGCAATTTCGCTCCCGGGCATGCTCGCGCAACCGTTCGTGGAGGACATCAGGCATGTTCCTTACCTGTAAGTTGGCCATAGCATGATATTAGCATGATCTATTCATGCAGTAGTACGTCGAGGCAGGCTGTTGTCAGGGAATGATCTTGAAGAGCCCGCCTCCGAGGGGGCGCATGACAATGCCGGGCTTTGGTTTGGGGCGCGACCTCGCACATGACGCCGGGTACACTTGCTGTCGCCAGCGCTTGTAGCTCAGTTGGATTAGAGCGTCTGACTACGGATCAGAAGGCCGGGGGTTCGAGTCCCTCCAAGCGCGCCACCCATCTCATTCGACGCTGACAGCCACGCTGGCATGCCTCGTTTCGACCCCGCACACCGCTGCCTGGTGCTGGCCGGAGGTCGGGGGCAGGGGCGCTGGTAACGTTTCGGCTGTGGAACGGGCCGATGGGAGAGTTACTTTGCACGACGTAGCCAGGGAGCTGGGGATGTCGGTCACCCAGACTTCGAGGGCGCTCAATGACAAGTGGGACGTCGCCGAGAAGACGAAGACGCGGGCCCGGGCGGTGGCCGCCGAGCTGGGGTATGTTCCGAACCTGGAGGCTCGCCGCCTCAAGACCGGTTCGGTTCGGGCCGATGCCATCGGCCTCGTGCTCCCCCAGAGCGAGCTGCATTTCAGCAACGCATCCTTCGCCGAGCTCTTGTCCGGCTTGGTAGCGGCGGCAACCGCGAAGCACGTCGAGGTGCGGCTCACGGTGGAGACCGGGCCGGTCAACGACTTCAAGAATTACCAGCAGGCTCTGGTCTGGCGGCAGGTGGACGGCTTCGTGCTTGTCCGCACCGAGGTCGACGATCCCCGCATCGGGTTTCTGGCCGAGGCCGACTTCCCGTTCGTGTCTTTCGGCCGGGGCTGCGACGACCCCGCGTTTCCCTTTGTCGATGAGGTCGACCACATCATGCACCCGGTTGTCGAGCATCTGGCTGCTCTCGGCCATCGGCGGATCGCATGCCTCATCGAACCGGCCCGCTTCAGCATGTCGCACTACCGATTCCGATCTTTTGAGCAAGCCGCCGCCGCCTGCGGGATCGCTGTGGATCCCGATCTGGTGGTCGAGGCCGGCTTCCATGAGGACTCAGGGCACGCCGCGGCCCAAAGCCTGTTCCGCCGGGCTGTCCCGCCGACGGCCATAGTGGCCCAGAACGACCTTTTGGCTCTCGGGGCCCTGGGTGCAGCCCGTGACGCCGGAATCCGCGTTCCCGACGAATTGAGCATTACCGGGTTCGACGACATTGCCGCGGGCCGCTACGCGACGCCGGGCCTGACAACGGTGCGGACATCGCCGCGGACTGCGGGTGAGACACTGTGCTTGCAACTCCTTGACCTGGTGAATCGCACAAACGATGCCGACCCTGAAGTTTGCCTTGAAGGCGAGCTCGTTGTGCGGGGCTCGACCGGCCCGGCGCCGTAGCAGCCAGAGCCGGCATTGACAGGCAGCGGGTGGCATCCCTAGATTTCCGAAACCTTATGGAAAACAGGGCATCCGATGATGGCACGCCGCGAAAGCCTGCGGGCTGATGGCTCAGAGCGCCTCGCGCCCACCGGGATCAGTCCACATCATCAACCACACCCACTGGGACCGCGAGTGGTTCCTGACCGAGGAGTACACAACCGAGTGGATCCCCAAGCTGATCGACGCCATCAACGAGATCCGAACCGCCAATCCCGACTATCGGTACCTGTTGGACGGCCAGACGCTGGTCGTCGAGGATCTGATTCGTACGCAGCCGCACTACGAGGCCTCGGTTGCCTGCCTGGTTGACTCCGGCGTTCTCAAGATCGGACCGCTCTACAGCCAGCCCGATTGGCGCATAGCCGGCGGTGAGCTGCTCATCCGCAACTTGGACGCCGGCCTGGGCGATGTGGCCCGCTATGGAGGCCGCTCGAACACGGCGTGGCTGGTGGACACCTTCGGGCACATCTCCCAAGCTCCCCAAATCCTGTCGATGTTCGGAGTCGATGCCGTCTACGTGTGGCGCGGCGTGCCCCAACTGGCGCCGCTGTTCAGGTGGGGATCGCCGGACGGCACTGAGGTTGCCGCAGTGAACCTCTTCGGCGGCTATCGCAACCTCTATGGCGTCTCCAGGACCAAGTCGCTAGCCGTTCGGCGTCTTCGGGGAGAGCACGACAAGCTCGCCGAGTACTACCGCAACCTGCCCATCCCGCTGTTCGACGGGTACGACCTTGAGACCGAGCCCGAGGATCCGGTATCCATCTTTCGGGAGCTCGGCGGCGGCCTCGACGCGGTCGAACTGGTGGAGTCCTCCCCCGAGCGCTACGTGCAGGCTGTTGAGCAGCATGTGGATTCGGCGCCGAAGATCGCCGGGGAGCTGCTCTCGGGAAAGTATGGCGCCACATTCCCGGGAACCCTGTCGGCCAGGACGTATTTGAAGCTCCTGCACTCCGATGTCGAGCACATGCTGCACCGAGTGTGCGAGCCGCTGGCCGCTCTGGCCGGCGCCGGGGGCATGCCCTATCGCCCGGACCTCTATGAGAGCTGGAATCGCGAACTGCTTCGCAACGTGGTTCACGACTGCATATGCGGAGTGAGCGTCGATCCCGTACACGAGCGCATGGAGCGCTCGTATCGTCGGCTCCTGCGGGAGATGAAGCTGGACGCTGAGCGCTCGGTGCGGTCGTTGGCGAGGTGCATGCAAGACGGGCACTACGTGCTGTCGACGACGGCGATTCCCGGCTCGGGAAGCGTGCGGGCGGATGGATCGGTCTATGAATTCGATGCCGCCGGGCTCGGGCTGTCGCCCGCCACGGTGCATCTCGCCGCGCCCGGCGATTTTCGGATTTCGCAGGTTGCCAGCCCATTGGGCGCGGTGTCGCTGGGCGGCAACGGCGCCCTGACTGTCGGGGAGGTGTCCATCGGGCCTCTGGAGATTCGACGCGACGATGGCGATGCCTATTCAAGCGAGCCCGGAGAGCTCGTGGGCATCGGCCGCATTGTCCATGCCGAGGTCGAATCGGCCAGCGAGGTAGATGCCGTGGTCTTTGTCGAGCTTGAGGCCGACTGGGCCGATGGGGAGATGACGGCCGAGATGCGATTGCGATTCAGCCAGGGCCGGACAGTCGAGCTCGACATCGGCCTGGACAGCAATGGGACTGGTTTCATCGCAGAGATGATCTTCCACCCCGGCCGGTTCGGCACCGTGTTGGCGGGGATGCCATTCGATGTGGTTGAGCGCAAGCCGTCCGACACCGAGTTGCTCGGCCACGAGATCGACCCCCGCCTCGCCCGGGTGCTGATGGGCCAGCGCGAGGTGGGAGAGGTGTCCACCTTCCCGTTCCAGGACTTCGTCGCATCCTTCGACGGCAGCCGATCAGTTGTTGTACACGCACGAGGACTGCGGGCCTATCGCGCCATGCCCGACGGGGCGATCGCGCTCCCGCTGCGTCGGAGCGTCGAATGGCTGGCCAAGTCGGGCTTGGCCGGGCGCGCCGGCGACGCGGGGCCGGCGATGTATGTCCCGGGGGCTCGATGCGAGCGGAAGATCCGACACCAGCTCGGAGTGTCGGTGGTCGTTCCGGAACCCGCCGATCGTGGTCGGTATTTCCGGCAGCCGGGGCAGGGGCACCCAATGGGCGCCGGTGAGATCCCGTCTGCCCATGAGCTCGCTGCGGATGGGCGAGGAGGGTCCGCTGGCGCGTGTGTACAACCCGACAGGGGCCCCGGCCACCTTGGACGGCCTAGAGGTTGGACCTCGCAAAATCATCGAGCTTCCCGTTCTCATAGACGTGCTCGATGCCGGGCCCGCTGATCCAGTGGTGCAAGTGCATGGTCTGGGGGCTGACCGCGGGGGCCGCTCTCGGTCGTTGCCTGACGAGCATGTGGTGGAGGGCTTGCGCGACCAGGTGGAGAAGCTGTCCGCGGAGGCGTCAAAGGTGCGGGCTTCCCTGGACTCGCTCAGCGGCGATGACCGCCACTTGGCTGTTCACCAGGCCCTGGTTATTGAAAGGCGGTGTCAGGAGCTGGCCTTGTCGGTTGCGCTGAATCAGCTCCGACTCGAGCATCCCGAGGCCGAGGTGAGCCTTCCCGACGAAGCGGTTCCGGCCATCGCGGAGATGGGCCGAACTCTGAACGACCTCCGGATTCAACGCCGCATCTACGACTACGTGGCCGAACTGCTCGCCCATCAGGCCGCCGGATAGCAGGGAGCGTCCCCAATGCCGATGGCGAGTGCAGCAGCGGATCGGATTTTCCGAAGTCGTGCCTGTCAATTGACACAGCCCGGCTTGGCGTTTAGATTGTCCAAACTTTCCGAAACGTTAGGGATTAGTTTCCCGAAACGTTGGGGGTAGGCAAGTCCCACCGAATTCGGTGGGGTCCGAGAGGAGGACCTGATGAAGAACCGACCGGCATTGCTGGCGAAGCTGCTGGCAGTCATGACGGTGTTCGCCCTTGTCGCTGCCGCCTGCGGCAACGACGACGACGGCGCCGCTCCGACACCGGCACCCGCTCCGGCCACCCAGGCGCCTGAGCCCGAGCCAGAGCCTGAGCCCGAGCCGGCCGCGCCTGACGCATCTGACGCGTCGATGGCCACCACCCAGATGGCGGCGGCCGAGGAGCAGCCGATCCTGTTGGACATCACTGCGGGTGCTGGCAGTTCGGGCCTCGACATCACCTTCGGTGAGCAGGGTCCGTTCTTGGACCAGATTCTCGCCGGTTCCGGGCAGATAGACGTGTTCGGCGCGCTGCACGGCTCGTTCCCGCCGCTGGCCCGGGAGGGCGCCTTGACCAACCTGGCCGATCTGCTCGACGACCTCAGCGCCGACCGCTCATTCGCCCCGTCGATGGTGAGCGCCGGCCTGCTGGGCACAGATGACTTCTTGGCGTTTGTGCCGTGGGCCCAGGCCACCTACATCATGGGGGCCAACAAGCAGGCCCTCGACTACATCCCCGACGGTGTGGACATCGACAACATGACTTGGGACGATCTGGCCGACTGGTGCTCAGCCCTGCTCGCCGGCGAAGGCCGGCCGCTGTGCGGTCTGCCCCGGGCCGGTCTCTTCCACCGCTTCCTCGAGGGCTACATGTGGCCCTCCTACACCGGTGGCATGGTCAGCCAGTTCCGCAGTGCCGGCGCCGTGGAGATGATGGAGTACCTGCGAGACGACCTGTCTCCGTCCCTGCACCCCGAGGGCATCAACTGGGACTTCATGGACGATCCGCTGCTCAGCGGGGAAGTCTGGGTCGCGTTTGACCATGTGGCCCGAATCATCGGCGCATTCGATGAGGCGCCCGAGACGTTTGTCGCCTTCCCGACGCCGTCAGGGCCTGAAGGCCGCGGCTTCATGCCGGTGATCGTCGGACTCGGCATCCCGGCCGACGCCCCGAACCCGCAAGCAGCTGCGGCGGCAATCGAGTATCTGACCCGGCCAGATGTGCAGGGACAGGTTCTGGCCCAACTGGCCTTCTTCCCTGTCGTGGAAGGTGTCGACACCGGCGACTTGCCGGCGGGTGTGTCCATCGAGGCTGAGGCTGTCGAGAAGCTGCTGAACGCATCTGACGGCATTCCCGCGCTTCTCCCCGTTGGGTTGGGCGAGCGCGGCGGCGAGATCAACCAGATCTTCCGCAATGCCTTCGACCGGATCGTGGACGGGAGCGAGGACATCGCCACGGTGTTGAACCAAGAGGGCGATTCCCTTCAGGCGCTGTTGAACGAAACCGGCGCCCCTTGCTGGGATCCGGACCCGGCCAGCGATGGCCCCTGCGTTGTCGAGCCCGCCGGCTAGCACGACAGAGGCACATTTGACGGTTCCTCTAGTCGGCGTTCCCGGTGTGTTGTTTGGGCGCACCGGGAACGCTTGTCCGCCAGATGTGCGATAGTGGCCCCGTTGACCTCGACCAGAGCGGAACCCCCGTCGGAAGGCAACCCCTCAGCCCCGTCTGACAGCCGAGTTCCGCAAGCGCATAGGAGCAGATTTCACGCCGTTCGACGAGCGGCCACTCCGTACGTGCTCGTCGCGCCGGTCCTGATCTTCCTCGGCCTGTTCTTTGCCTACCCGATGTATGAGGGGCTGCGCCTGGCCTTCTGGGACGATGACGCGGTCTTGCCTCTGCGGGAGGGCCCGAGTCTGGACGCCTCGGAGTCGGGCCGGCTTCCACAGGGTGCCGCAGTCGAGGTCCTCGGCAGGCAGGGCAATCTCCTCGCCGATGCCGAGGCCACCGATCTTCTCACCGAGACCTGGTATCGCGTTGCCATCCACCGGCCTGACGGCTCGTCGGTGCAGGGATGGGCGCCGGAGTCCCGCGTCCGAGTCCGAGAAGAGAGCGCCGACGGCACACCGCTGACCGCCACGATCAGGCCGAAGCTAGGCGATCGGCAAGACCCGCGGACGATTCTGCGCGACAGCCCCGGTGAAGCCGCCGCCCAGATCGCCCTTGCCGAGCCCAGGGCCGCTGCCGCCGTCGTCGAGGCGGCAATCCTGGAGGTCTGGTTCCACGTTCGGGGCGCCGATGTCGCGGATGCGGACCAGGGCTGGGCCCCGTCGCGCTTCATCCAGGTATTCGGAGACGAGGTGAGCGGCCGGATCGACCGGGGGTCGGCCGGGGAGTTCACAACCGAGTTCATCCGAAAGATGTTCGACGACCGATTCTTCGGCCCTGCCTGGCGGACCACCCTCTTGCTTCTCGCCCTCATCATCCCCGCGCAGTTCGTCCTGGCGCTGCTGATGGCGCTGGTCATCCACGCCCGGATCAAGCTCAACTCGTGGTTCCTCTACGTGTTCACCATTCCCATGGGGATGAGCGACTTGGCGGTGGGCACCCTCTTCTTCTCGATATTCACGGGCAATGGCCTGTTGAACTCCGTCTTGGAGGGACTGGGGATCATCGACTCGCCTCACGTGTTCCTCAGCTCCCAAACCCGCAACTGGATCATTTTCGCGATCGTGGTGGCGGAGATATGGCGTTCCACGTCGATTGTGATGGTGATACTCGTTTCGGGGCTCCAAGCGATTCCCGACGAGAACTTGGAGGCGGCCGAACTGTTCGGCGCCTCATACTGGCAGCGAGTCCGCCATGTGATGCTCCCCCTTTTGAAGCCGAGCATCCAGGTTGCGCTAATTCTGCGCACGATCCTCGCGCTCCAGGTATTCGCGGTGGTGATAGCGCTCGGCGGCGGCGACACGGTGACGGTCTTGACCAACGAGACCTTCCGCCAATACTTCGACTTCCGCAACAACAACGTCGCGGCCGCCTATGCCCTGTTCGTCATGGTGCTGTCCCTGGCCAGTGCCTTCTTCTATCTCCGCTCCATGCGCACCGACCCCGAGATCAGAAGATGACCGACATGCCCGGCCGCTGCCTTCCCCCGCTGGACTCTCCAGAGGTTCGCCTGCTGCACCGGCGCATGAAGCGACGCTCCAGGCGGGGTCGGCTCTGGACCTACGCCGGCGCCGTGGTCATCGCACTGTGGATACTCATCCCGTTGCTGTTCTTGACCTCGATGGCTTTCACCACCCGGGAGACGGTCCGGTCGTATCCGAAGAACGTGCTGCCCTTCATTCCCTTCTCCACCGACACGGTCCGATTCTTCCTCGACCAGCCCGGAGTGCTCGACGGGCTTCGGAACAGCCTGATCGTGGCGGCGATCACGCTCTTGTTGTCCACCGTCTTGGCGGCGCCCGCGGGCTACGCCATAGCCCGCTACATCTTTCCCGGCCGCGACGTCGTCCGGCTGGGGATCCTGGCGGTGCGGGCGTTCCCCATCGTGGTGCTGTCGATTCCGCTGGCTGTGCTGTTCCTTCGAGCCGGGATATTCGACAGCGTCTGGAGCCTGGCGCTCATGCACACCGCGTTGGCGATGCCGACGTCGGTGCTGATCATCGCCAGTGTGTTTGCCAGCGTTCCCCACGAGCTTGAGGAGGCCGGCCAGGTGTTCGGGGCGTCGGCTTTGCAGTCCTTCTGGCACATCGTGCTGCCCCTCGCGCTCCCCGGCATCGCAGCCAGCTCCGTGTTCGCTTTCGTGCTGAGCTGGAACGAGGTCTTTGCCGCCGGCGTTCTCACATTGGAGAACAGGACGCTGCCCGCGCTGCTGCTGGTGCAACTCCAGCTTTCGAGCGACGCCTACCAGTTTGCCGGGGGCTTCTTCCTGATGGCGCCGTCGATGGTGTTCATGTTCTTCATCCGCAATTACCTGTTCAACTTGTGGGGCCAGGTGACGAAGTGAGCTCCAGACGCTTCGCTCTTGATCCCGACGATGCACGAGGTGTCCGCCATGGCTGAAATCGTTGTAGAGCGCGCAAGCAAGTCATTCGGGGGCAAGCTCGCGATCGACGATGTGAGCTTGACTGTCAACGACGGCGAGTTTCTGGTCTTGCTGGGACCGAGCGGTTGCGGCAAGACAACCTTGCTGCGGGCGATCGCCGGGCTCGGAATGGTGGATTCGGGCCGTGTCACCATCGGCGGACGCGATGTGACCTACCTGCCCGCCGGGGATCGCGAGATATCCATGGTGTTCCAGAGCTACGCGATCTTTCCGCATATGTCGGTTCGCGGCAACATCGGATTCGGGTTGCGGATGAGCAAGACGCCGGGGGATGTGATCGAGGAGAGGGTGGAGGAGGCGGCTGCACTGCTGCACATCGAGGATCTCTTGGATCGCAAGCCGAGCGCCATGAGCGGCGGCCAGAGGCAGCGGGTTGCTGTGGCCCGGGCCCTGGCCATGAAAGCTGAGGTGCTCTTGATGGACGAGCCCTTGAGCAACCTCGACGCGCTGCTCCGGCTGGAGATGCGGGCTGAGCTGAAGCGCCTTCTGGCGGAGGTCAACGCCACCACAATCTATGTGACGCACGATCAGATAGAAGCGCTGAGCATGGGCGACCGCGTCGCGGTCATGCGAGAGGGTGTGTTGCAGCAGGTGGATCGTCCCTCAGTGGTGTACGACAACCCGTCCAATCAATTCGTGGGCGGGTTCATCGGGAATCCCCCGATGAACTTCCTCGATGGCGTGGTCAAGCATGCCGGCGGAAAGGTTGCCGTGGACCTGGCCGGCCAGGCGGTCACCGTCGGGCCGTCCGCGCCGGAGCTGGATCCGTATGCGGGCCGGGCGATCCGGCTGGGCATTCGGGCCGAGAACATGGAGACCCTGGCGACCCCTGCCGAAGATGCGCTGAGGGTTCGCGTCGACGTCGTCGAGCCGCTGGGGGCTCAGAATCTCCTGACGGTGACCCTGCGGTCTGACGGTCCAGCCCGACATCCCATGAAGGTCTCAACCCACCCGACTTTTGGAGCAGCCGCCGGCCAGGAGCTGTGGATAAGATTTCCACCCGAGCAGATCCGCTGGATCGATCCCCAGCACCGGGCTGGTTTTGCGCTGAAGGCGCTCTACCTCGCTCGATATAACCCAAATCCTCGGCTTGCCGAGCCAACTCCCGCCACCCCTCGGCGCTTTTGCAAGGTGAGAGCAGCAAAGGCTGTGAGAATGCCTGCAAACCACAAACCATAATATCCTAGTCGGAAGTGTCCAAATAGTGAATCGTATTCTCCGTATATAACACTTAGCGTCATTACAAAAACTGCAACAATCGAACTGCAAACGATAGTTTGAATTTTATTCATCGCGAGTTGTGAAAGAAGTATGATGCAGGGTGTCGCACAACTGCCACCAATCTCGATCAATAAGAATGGCAGATTATCAAATGATATTCTTTGATAATTGAACGCTGATTTATTGCTTTCAGCTCCATAAATTATAGGTAGTCCAAGTAGGAGACCCGCAGCTGCTCCAGTGTATAGGTATAGAAGTTTCTGTTTGAGTGAAAGCAGGTACAAGACTGGCTTGTGATCAGCAAACGAGTGTGGAACTGGCGGTGGAGGAGGAGCAGAAGAGGGATCATACCTATGGATAAGAAATAATCTAGTAATAATTGCTCCAGATATTCCAGCCCACCACAAAGTAAAGTGATGACCAAATGCCCAAGTAAGTGATCCCGCTGAATGTGCCGAGTTGATCCCAAGCCATAATAAGGCGAGTCCCACAGATATGCTAACAAGGGTCAATACTGTCCGAGTCATTGGTGCAAAAATCAAGATCACTAGCATAGGTGTTGCTCCAATCGTAACTGTCCACGCGCCTCGAAGCGGTTCACAGCCCCATAGGCCAACTCGACAAACCTCTATTTCGCTAAGTGAAGCTCCGACAAGAGCGCTACAATACAATGCGCTTATCTTAGACTCGATTGACATTCGCTTGACAGCAGACATTTTTATTTTAAAAGAAATCACTAGCAGTCACAACCATATTTTTAGAAACACAATCTCTTTATACATGCTCCGCAACCCCCATCATTGGCACTCAGCCTAAATCGTCTATCATGCCCTCTGTCGCGACCACCAATAGAGCTTGCCATGTCATAACGTACACCGACGCTTGAAACCTGTCAGGGGTTCCCAGCTTTTTGCGGAGGCAGGTTCTGCGATGGCGGAATATGGGCCAGGCGGATGGATCTGATTGTGGTCAGCCGGCGATGGCTTGGGCGATGGAGAGGTCGACGCGGCGGCGTTTGCGGTCGACGGCCAGGACCTTGACCCAGACCTCTTCGCCGGGCAGGACCACCTCCTCGGGGTGGTACACCCGGTACTCGGCCATCTCCGTGATGTGAACCAGGCCCTCGACGCCGTCGCCGACGGCCACGAAAGCGCCGAAGTCCGCCAGTCGGGTCACCCGTCCGGTTATGACCGCGCCCACTTCGAGCTGGCCCAGCGGGTCGGCGCTGAGCTTCATGGTGAGGTTCACCCTCTGTTTGGGCGCCTGCACCGATTTGACCCGCACCTGCACCTCGTCGCCCACGCTTACCACCTCGCTGGGGTGCTGTACCCGCTTCCAGGCCAACTCGGTGGTGTGGACCAGCCCCCGCACTCCGTTTATGTCCACGAACGCGCCGAAATCCTGGATGTCGACCACCCTGCCGGTGTGCTCGTCGCCCGCCGCCATGGTCTCCAAGAACGCCTTGGCCTCCTTGCGCTGCTCGGCCCGGACCACCGCCTTGCGGGACAGCACCAGACGGCCCGAGACCTGATCGGCCTCCACCACCTTGCACTGCACCTCCCGCCCGACCAGCGCTTGGGGGTTCTCCACCGGCGCCACATCGATCAGCGAGGACGGTATGAAGCCGCGCACGCCCACGTCGCACGACAGCCCGCCCTTCACCACCGCGGTGATGGTGCCGATGATCGGCTCGTCGGCCGCCGCGGCACGGGCGATTCCCACCCAGGCGATCTGCTGCATGGCCCACAGCCGCGACAGCACGATGCGCCCCTTGTGGTCCTCCCGCACGAGCACGGCGGCGTTGACC
>JAPYOG010000075.1 GCA_028278785.1 Candidatus Poriferisocius anaerobius
GACGAAGGAGAAGGTGAGCGCGCCCATGCCCAGCCTGGCCGCTAGCTTGATCGTCTCCCGGTTCGAGCAGGCCACCCACAGCGGGGGATGGGGCTTCTGGACCGGCTTGGGCACCACGTTCCGGCACGGCATCGAGAAGAAATCGCCCGCATAGCCCGGGTAGGGGTCCATGGCCATCATGTTGCAGCACTGCTCGACGGCCTCCTGCCAAGCGGGCCGCTTGTCGTCGACATCGACGCCGAAGCCGCCCAGTTCCAGGATCGACGACGACTCCCCGGTACCGAAGTCCACGCGACCACCGGACACCAGGTCCAGGGTGGCGATCCGCTCCGCCACCCGGGCGGGGTGGTTGTAGCCCGGGGGCATGAGCACGATGCCGTGGCCCAGCCGGATACGCCGGGTGCGCTGGCTGCACGCGGCCAGGAACACCTCGGGCGCGGAGGAATGCGAGTACTCCTCCAGGAAGTGGTGCTCCACCTCCCAGGCGTAGTCGAAGCCGAGCCGGTCGGCCAGCTCCACCTGTTCCAGCGCCTCGTTGAAGAGCCGCTGCTCATCGCCCTGGTGCCAGGGTCGGGGCAGCTGGTGCTCGTAGAAGATCCCGAACTTCACGGCTGCGACTCTACGGGCCGCCGCGTCGAGAGCCGCAGAGGGAAGCGGCGGCGGGGGTAGATGATGCCGAACAGCACCAGGTTGCAGAAGTAGGCACCCGCGCACAGCATCCATGTCGTCCTGTAGGCCTCCAGTTCGCTGGCGATGTCGACGGGCTGGCCGATGACCGTGAACGCCACCGCTATGGCGAACGCCACGGACAGCTGGAAGAAGGTGGTGCGCCCCGCGGTGGCCATGGCATAGCGCTCCGCGGGAATGTCTTGCAGCGCGGCCCCCACCAGCTGCGAGAAGCCGGTACCGGCCGAGACGCCCACCAGCACCGTGCCCACCAGCAAGGGGCCCAGCGCGGGTTCGGTCGAGATGGTGAACGTGAGCCACAGCACACCAGCCACACCGCAGATCGATCCGACCGTGAGAAGGGGAGCATTGCCGATCCGGTCGGCGAGACGCCCGGCCTGGGGCGCGACCAGGAAGGACACGACGGGCCCGACTGCATAGGCAAGGCCCGTCTCGACGACCGACCAGTCCCACAGGTCCTGGATGAACGACGGCAGCGGCACCAGCAGGGCGAAGAATCCGATGGAGAAGAACAGCGAGCCCAGGTTGCCCAGCACGAAGGTGCGGATCCTCATCAGCCCCAAGTCGAACAGGGGGGCCGGATGCCGGAGGCTTCGAGCCACGAAAGCGGCAATCATGGCTGCTCCGGCTGCGAACGCGCCGAGAGTGGACGCACCCGCCCACCCCCAGACGTCTCCCTGCACGATTCCGAGGATGATGGCGCCCACTCCCAATGACGCCAGCGGCACTCCGATCATGTCGACTCTGCCGCGGGTGCGGTCGCCCCGGCTCTCGGGGAGCACGCGAGCTCCCAGCAGTAGCGACGCCACCGCGAAGGGCACGTTGATATAGAACACGGCTCGCCAGCCGAAGGCCTCGATCAGCAGGGCCCCCAGGGTCGGCCCCAGAGCTGCGGCGAGCCCGCCCATGGCGCCCCAGGTTCCGATGGCGGTCTGGTGGCGCCCGCGAGGGAAGGCGGCGAGCAGCAGAGCGAGTCCGGCGGGGTACTGCATCGATCCGCCCACGGCCTGCAGGGCTCGCGCCGCGATGAGCATGCCGATGCTGCTGGCGGCGCCTGCCGCCATCGACCCCAGAGCGAAGATCACGAGCCCGAGGCGAAATACCCGGCGCCGGCCGTAGCGGTCGGCTAGCCAGCCCGAGAGCAGCAGCAACGCGGCCACCACGATCGAATAGGCGTTCACCACCCACGACAGCGCTGCAGGAGTGGTGCCCGACAGCGCGGCGCGGATCTCGGGCAGCGCCAACGAGATGATCGTCAGTTCCATGGCCACCATGAACACGGCTACCGAGACGACCGCGAGCGTCAGCCAGGCCGACCGGGAGACCCGTTCCATGGCGGACAACTCTACGGATCGGTCCGGGCGCGGAGAGGTCGAGCGAAAAGGCGGCCCAATCCGGTCCTCTACTGTGGGGAAAGTTTCTCTAATCTGATTAGACATTGGGGCGAGGGTGGTGGTAGAGTCGAACCCGACATGAGGCACGTTGGCAAGAGTCGCGTACCGAGCGCTACGGTTTCGCCGCAACACAAGCTCACCCGTAGGGGGAAAAATGGCCACTGATCTTGAGAGGTTCGTCGAGGCGGACGGACGCGAAGAGCAGATCCGAGAGGTGGAGGCCCGCATCGAGGCGGACGACATCCGGTACCTGTACTGCCAGTTCGTCTCGGTGACGGGACGGATCATGGGCAAGGGCATACCGGCCAAGCATTTCGGCATGATCGCCCGCAAGGGCTTCCAGCTGGTGTACGGCTCCACCGCCAACCTCTTCATCGACCGCCACGGGAACTACATCGGCTACGGCCCCGAAGCCCGCGAGCTGGTCGGCATCGGTGAGCCTGAGACCTTCATGCCCCTGCCCTGGGACTCCAGGACGGCCCGGGTGTGGTGCACCCTGTTCCGGGGCCGAGAGGAAGAGGTGGACGGCGGCGCCTACCTGACCTCCGACTGCCGGGGCAACCTGCGGCGCCAGCATGCCGCGTTCGAGGCCAAGCACGGGCTGCACCTGCGGGCCGGCTGCGAGCCCGAGATGATGTGGCTCAAGGCCGACGCCGACGGCAAGCCGACCGTCGAGGGCATGACCAAGCCCAACTGCTACCACATCGACCAGTTCGCCGAGCTGCAGCCCCTGATTCACCGGGTGATCGAGTACTGCGAGGCCATGGGGCTGGACATGATCCAGGGCGACCACGAGGACGCCCCCGGCCAGCTCGAGCTGAACTTCAATTTCGATCGGGCCGAGCTCACCGCCGACCGGCTCACCACCTACCGCCAGGTCTGCAAGCAGGTCGGCCGTGAGCTCGGGGCTTTCCCGTGCTTCATGCCCAAGCCGTTCATGGGCGTGTCGGCCAACGGCTGCCACCACAACATCTCCCTGTGGGACGCAGACGGCAACAACAAGTTCATGCCCGAGGGCGACAATCCACAGCTGCCCGGGCCGGTCGGCATGAAGGCCATCGGCGGGATCCTGGAGCATGTCCGAGCGCTGACCTGCCTTACCTCGCCGACGGTCAACTCCTACCGCCGTCTGTGGGACACGGGCTTCTGGGCGCCGGTGTTCGCGGACTGGGGCTTCCAGAACCGCACCACCGCCCTGCGTGTGAGCGCCCCGGGCCGCTTCGAGTACCGCTCGGTGGACAGCGCGGTCAATCCCCACCTGTCGTTCGCTGGCCTGCTGCAGGCCATGGACGACGGCCTCGACCGCGGCCTCGACCCGGGAGAGCCCGAGGAGCGCAACATCTACGAGGCCATGGAGGCCGGCAAGGACGTCCAGAAGATCCCGCTCACCCTGGGCGAGGCCCTGGAGGACCTGCGCAACGACGACGTTGTCATGCGTGCCCTGCCGGGCGAGATGAGCAAGGTGTTCTTCCACTACAAAGAAGACGAATGGGAGCGGTTCCTGGCCACCGTGACGGACTGGGACGTGGAGGAGTACCTGGACGTCCTTCCCTAACGGACCGGAGACCGAAAGAACTCGAGACACCCAGAACAAGGGGGTAGAACCATGTGCGGCATAGCCGGCGTGATACACCGGGACGGCACCGCCGATGTCGGGGCCGAGCTCACGGCCATGCTCCAGTCGATGAAGCACCGCGGGCCCGACTCCACCGGGTACGCGGTGTACGGACCGGCCGACGATCTCGTCGTGATCCGGTTCGTGTTGGCCGAGCCCAACAAGAGCACCGGCTTCGGCATGGAGGAGCGCCTGGAGCGCAACCGGGCCGAGGTCGAGAGCCGCCTGGCCAAGATCGGCGCCGAAGTGGCCACCGTCACCAGCGACACCGGCTACGCCTTCCGGGCCACCATCCGCTACGGCGGCGACCTCAAGGCCCTGGCCGACTACCTCGAGGACGTGCCCGGCTGCGAGGTGCTGTCGCTGGGCAGCTCGCTGGAGATCATCAAGGATCTCGGCGACGCCCAGACGGTCAGCGGCCAGTACAACCTGGGCTCGTTCCGGGGCACCCACGGCATCGGCCATGTGCGCATGGCCACCGAGTCCGAGGTCGACCTGGCCAGCGCCCACCCGTACTGGGCCTACCCGTTCGCGGATGTGGCCGTGGTCCACAACGGCCAGCTCACCAACTACCACCAGTGGCGGCGGCGCCTGGAGCAGCACGGCCATCGCTTCCAGAGCGAGTGCGACTCCGAGATCATCGCGGTGTACCTGGCCGAGTACATGGCCCGGGGCCTGTCGCTGGAGACGGCCATGAAGCACAGCCTCGACGACCTCGACGGCGTGTTCACCTACGTGTGCGTCACCGGCAACGAGCTGGGTATCGCCAAGGACGAGATGGCGGCCAAGCCGCTGGTCCTGTTCGAGTCCGATCCTCTGGTGGCGGTAGCCACCGAGGAGGCCGCCATCCGGGCCCTGGTCAAGCGCGAGGTCGAGACCCGCGACCCCTACGAGCGGGAGGTGCTGGTGTGGGAGGTCTGATCTCGGACTGCAACCGGGGAGGAGAGGTCTAATGCCAGGTTCAGGTTCGCGCAGCGGCGTCAGCTACGACGCGCGGGGTCTCGTGGAGCCCCATGCCGACATGCCCGACAACATCGAGGTCGATGGGGGCCGGGCTCGCTTCGACGCGGCCGATCTGACGATCCGGCAGATCAACATGGCGCTGCGCCAGCTCATCTACAACGACGGCATCACCGACGTGACCGTGCTCAACCCGTCGTCCAAGCACTCGCTGGCGGTGGGCATCCTCAAGCGCTGCCGGATCCACTTCGAGGGCAGCCCGGGCTGGTTCGCCTGCGGGCTCATCGACGGTCCCGAGGTCACCATCAACGGCCGGGTGGGCTGGTCGGTGGCCGAGAACATGATGTCGGGAGTGGTGACCATCGAGCGCAGCGCGGGGTCCCTCACCGGCGCGGCCATCCGCGGCGGCGACCTGATCGTCAAGGGCGACGTCGGGGCCCGCACCGGCATCGACCAGAAGGGCGGCACCATCATCGTCACGGGCGACGTCGGCATCAACACCGGCTTCATGATGCAGCGGGGCCGCCAGATCATCTGCGGCAACGCCGGCATGAACCTCGGTGACTCGATGTACGACGGCGCCATCTACGTGGCCGGCAAGGTGCGCTCCCTGGGAGTGGACTGCGTGCCCGGCGAGTGGGACGACGCCGACACCGAGTTGATCGAGCGCAAGTTCCGCATCCACGGTCTCGGCGACCCGCCCGAGTTCCAGAAGTTCGTTTGCGGCAAGCAGCTCCACAACTACGACGCGCTGGAGCCCTCCGAGCGCAAGCTCGTCATCCACTAGGGGGTGGGTCCATATGGCTGAAGTCAACAAGAGCACGGATGTCCTCGGCAAGAGCCGGATCTTCACGCCGGAGGTCATCAACGACATCCACGTGAAGTCCGAACTGGGCCGCTACCGGATGCGGGGCTTCTCGATCTTCAAGAAGATCCCCCACTGGGACGAGCTGGTGTTCCTGCCCGGGACGCTCACCCGGTTCGTGATCGAGGGCTACCGCGAGAAGTGCGACACCAAGACGGTGATCGGCTCGCGTTTCGCGGCCAAGCCCCTGGAGCTCGAGGTGCCGGTGTACATCACCGGCATGAGCTGCGGAGCGCTGTCGCTGGAGGCCAAGATGGCCCTGGCCAAGGGCGCCTCCATGGCCGGCACCGCCACATGCTCGGGCGAGGGCGGCATGATCCCGCCGGAGCGCGACCTGTCCACCAAGTGGTACTACCAGATCATCCAGAGCCGCTATGGCTTCAATCCGCACCATCTGATGCTGGCCGACGCGGTGGAGTTCTTCATCGGCCAGGGCTGCAAGGTCGGCCTGGGCGGGCATCTCATGGGCCAGAAGGTGACCGAGCAGGTGGCCGAGATGCGCTCGCTGCCCGCCGGCATCGACCAGCGCTCCCCGGCCCGGCATCCCGACTGGCTCGGCCCCGACGACCTGTCGTTGAAGATCCAGGAGATCCGCGAGGCCACCGACTACCAGATCCCCATCCAGCTCAAGCTGGGCTCGGCCCGGGTCTACGATGACGTGCGCAT
>JAPYOG010000076.1 GCA_028278785.1 Candidatus Poriferisocius anaerobius
CATAGCGCTGGAACCACCACTGGGTTTTCTCCCGGTCGCTGGGCGTGCCCAGCGCCACCACCCGCACCACCCGGGGGTTGGTCCGCTCGGCGATGCGCTTGATCACCCCGCCCTTGCCGGCGGCATCGCGCCCCTCGAAGACCACCACCACCTTGAGGCCCTTGTGGCGGATCCATCGCTGCAACCGCACCAACTCCTTCTGGAGACGACGCAGCTCCTGTTCGTAGACCTTCCTTGTGAGCCCGTGGCGCGGCTCGGGCCTCGGCGCGTCGGCGTCTGAGATTCCCAGAAGGTCGTGGCCGGATTCGGAGCTCATGCGCACAGCGTAATTCCGGCGCCGTTCCCCGACAATGGGGTGGTTCAGCCGGCCTCGGCAAGGGGAGAGCGACCCGACTCGCAAGCGAAGATCCGATTCGGCGCCCTGCTCGCTCCGGGCTTGCCCGCTGAAAGGCTGGTGGGGGCGTCGCCCTCGGTAGGCAGCCGAAGCAGTGTCTGGCGGGGCGGGGGGTAATAGCATCGGCTCGTGGTCCAAAACAGGGCAGAGCGGCGGTTGGCCGAGTTGGCCGACCGGCTGAAGCGGCTGAGAGCCGACCTGGAGGTGTCCGAGGAGCAGTTCCTGCATTTCGAGGATCTGGCCGAGGACGCCCGGCTGCGGGCCTTGGTCTCGGAGACCCCTGCCGCCGAGCGCCAGCACCGCGACGCCACCCGCCAGGCGGAGGCCATGGCCCGGCACCGCACCCGGCTGCGCGAGGAGATCCGCAGCCTGGAGCAACAACAAGACGAACTGCTCGACAAGTTCTACTCCGATGCCTGATCCGTCGGCCGAGGCGAGTGCAGCTCCGATGTCTGATCCGTCGGCTGAGTCGAGTGCTGCTCCGATGTCTGATCCGTCGGCCCAACCCGGCGCCACTGCGACCGACGAGCCGGTGCGGATCGTGCTGGCCGAGGACGAGGCGATCATCCGCCTGGATTTGCGCGAGACCCTGGAAGAGGAGGGCTACCTGGTGGTGGGCGAGACCAGCCGGGGCGATCAAGTGCTGGATCTCGTGCGGGAGAAGCGCCCCGACGCGGCCATCTTGGACGTGAAGATGCCGGGCACCGACGGGATCACCGCCGCCGGCCAGATCCGCGACGAGCGGCTGTGCGCTGTGCTGCTGCTCACCGCGTTCAGCCAGCGTGACCTGATCGCCCGGGCGGCCGACGCCGGGGCGCTGGCCTATCTGGTCAAACCCTTCGAGCGGGCCGAGCTGGTGCCCGCCGTGGAGGTTGCACTGGTGCGGTTCAAAGAGCTGAAGGAGCTCAACCACCAAGTCGACCGCGCCGAGGCCCGGCTGGAGGCCCGCAAGGCCATCGACCGGGCCAAGGGCCGTCTGATGGACGTCGCGTCCATGTCCGAGGCCGATGCTTACAGCCACATCCAGCACCAGGCCATGGGGCAGCGCCGGCCCATGGCCGAAGTGGCCGCCGAGATCGTCGAGATGGGCGCCGATCAGCTGAAAGCGCTGGGCGGAGGCACCACAGATGGCTGAGTCGGGCACGGTCATGCTGGTCGACGGCAACTCGCTGGCCTACCGGGCCTTCTTCGCCCTGCCGGAGGACATGACCACCGCCAGCGGTCAGGCGACCAACGCTGTGTACGGCTTCACCATGATGCTTCTGGCGCTGCTGCGCGACCACCGTCCCGACCGGGTGGCGGTGGCCTTCGACCGCCCCGAGCCCACCTTCCGCCACGAGCGGATCTCCACCTACAAGGCCAATCGCCGCGAGACCCCCGACACCCTCCGGCAGCAGATGGGACTGGTCCGCAAACTGGTGGACACCCTTCAGATCACCGCGGTGGACCACGCCGGAGTGGAGGCCGACGACGTGATCGCCACTTTGGCCACCCAGGCCCGCGACCGGGGCCAGGACGTGATAGTGGTGACCGGCGACCGGGATGCCTACCAGCTAGTGGAGGATCCCCGCATCCGGGTGCTCTATAACAAGCGCGGCGTGTCGGACTACGCCCTGTACGACGAGGCCGGCATCGAGGCGCGCACCGGGGTGAAGCCGGCCGATTACGTGGCCTACGCCGCACTGCGGGGCGATGCCTCCGACAACCTGCCCGGCGTGAACGGGGTGGGGGAGAAGACCGCGGCCAAGCTGATCAACGCCTACGGCGGCATCGACGATCTGTACCGGCACCTGGCGGACCAGACTCCCAAGCTTCAGGAGAGGCTGGGCGAGGCCCAAGACAGGGTGAGGGTGAACCTGGAGCTCATGGAGCTGCTGCGCGACGTCCCCCTGGAGGTGGGCATGGACGATCTGGGGCTCGGCCGGCCCGATGCCTCCGAGGTCAAGGAACTGTTCGACTTCTTGGAGTTCCGCAGGTTCGGCGACTCTGTGGCCGAGGTTCTGGGCGTGGATCTGGGCGACGCCAACGGCGGAGCGGGCGTTGTGGCGGCCGCTGTGGACACCCTGTCGACCGCGCAGGCCGCCGCTGATGCGCTGAGCGGTCTGGCTGCTGCTTCGGGACCGGTGGCGCTGGCGCCGGCCTGGGGTGAGCCGCTCGATCCCCGCTCGCCCCACCGCCGCCGGCTTCTGGGCCTTGCCCTGTGTGTCGACGTCGAAGCGGGCGAGGCGGCGTGGCTGCCGGCCGGCCTGCTGGAGTCATCAGCACAAGGGGCAGTGGCCGGGTTTTTCGGTGCGGGTCGTCCTTTCATCGCCCACGACGCCAAACCGCTCGTCTTGTGGCTGCTGTCGCAGGGCATAGATGCCGCCGGGCTGGTGTTGGACACGCGGATCGCGGCCTATCTGCTGGATCCGGCCAGCGGGCGCTACGAGCTGGGTGACCTGATGCGCACCCACACCTCTATGGAGCTCCCGGCGCCCGATCAGCCCGGCGAGGGCCGGCTTTTCGGCGGCGAGGCTGGCGATCCTGTGGAGGCTGACATGGAGGCTGGGCGCCAGGCCCTGGCCGTAGCCCGTCTGGCCGCACCCTTGCTTGAGGCGTTGGACGCCCAGGGACTGCGGGGCCTGAACGACGAGATGGAAGTGCCCCTGGTTCGGGTGCTGGCCCGCATGGAGCACGCGGGCATCGGAATGGACGTGGAGGGCTTGACCCGTCTGCGGGACCGGCTGGCCTCCGATGCCGAGCGGCTTCGGGCATCGGTGATCGACGCGGCGGGCGGGGGGAGCTTCAACGTGAACTCGTCCAAACAGGTCGGCGAACTGCTGTTCGAGAAGCTGGGGCTGCCGACTCAGAAGAAGACCCGCACCGGCGCCTACTCCACCGACGCCGCCACCTTGGAGAAGCTTCGGGGCGAGCACCCGGTGGTGGACGAGCTTCTGGACTACCGGGAGGTGGAGAAGCTGCGCTCCACCTATGGCGAGGGGCTGGTGGCCGCCGTGGGACTCGAGCCCGACAACCGCATCCGGGCCACCTTCAACCAGACGGTGGCCCGCACCGGCAGGCTCAGCTCCGACGCTCCCAACCTGCACAACATCCCCGTGCGCACCGAGACCGGCAGGGTTTTCCGGGAGGTGTTCGTGGCCGCCGAGGGCTGCGTCCTGCTGGTGGCCGACTACAACCAGATAGAGCTGCGCTGCATCGCCCATCTGGCCGATGATCCCGGGCTGATCCAAGCCTTCGAGTCCGGCCAGGACGTACACACATCCGTCGCCGCCCAGGTATTCGGCATCGATCCCGCCGCGGTGGGCATAGAGGAGCGGTCCACCGCCAAGATGGTGTCCTACGGACTGGCCTATGGGATGGAGGCCTACGGGCTGGGCCAGCGCCTCAACATCTCCACCGGGGAAGCCGGCGTGATCCTCGACGCCTATTTCAAGGCGTTCCCCGCCTTGCGGGAGCACATGGACCGAGCGGTAGCCGAGGCCCGGCAGCGGGGCTATACCGAGACCCTGTTCGGCAGGCGGCGCCGCATCCCGGAGATCAACTCGCCCAATGCCCGGCTCCGCCAGGCCGCCGAGCGCCAGGCCATGAACTCCGGTATCCAAGGGCTGGCCGCCGACATCTTCAAAGTGGCCCTTGTCAGGCTCGACCATGCCCTGGAGGAGCGGGGGCTCGACAGCAGGATCATCCTCCAAGTCCACGACGAGGTGATCTTGGAGGTGCCCGAGGGCGAGCAGGAGTACGCGGCCGGCCTGACGGTGGACACCATGGCCGGCGCCTTCCCGCTGCGAGTGCCCCTCGAGGTGCATCTTTCGTCGGGGCGCACCTGGGCCGACGCCAAGTAGCCAACGCCGAGGGTGGCTGCTAGCATTGGCCGGCCGGTTCAGGTTGCTGGGCCGCGCCCATTGTCCCATTTACTTCCTCCTGTGAGGCTCAACCCAACGTGTCCGAACCCGATACCGCCCCATCCGCCGCCCCAGCCGCCACTGCTGTGCTCGAAGCCCCCCAAGGTGTGGGCACATTTGACGAAGAGGGCAACTACATCCCCCGCCAGATCACAGATCACGACATAGAGGACCAGCACTTGGAGGATGCCTACGCGTCGACCATGGTGCAGGTGGAAGACGGGCAGATCGTCTCCGGCAAGGTGGTCAAGATCGACCGTGACGAAGTGCTGTTGGACATCGGGTTCAAGGCCGAGGGGATCATCCCGTCCCGGGAGCTGGACATAGGCAACGTGATGGATCCCAGCGAGTTCGTCGCCCTCGGCGAGGAGGTCGAGGCGCTGGTGCTCCAAAAGGAGGACAAGGACGGCCACCTGATCCTGTCCAAGAAGCGGGCCCAGTACGAACGGGCCTGGGGCGACATCGAGGAGACCAAGGAGAAGGACGGCACGGTGTCGGGCAAGGTGATCGAGGTGGTCAAGGGCGGCTTGATCGTCAACATCGGCCTGCGGGGCTTTTTGCCCGCCTCGCTGGTGGAGCTTCGCCGCGTGCGCGACCTTCAGCCCTACATAGGCCAGACCTTGGAGGCCAAGATCATCGAGCTGGACAAGAACCGCAACAACGTGGTGCTGTCCCGCCGGGCCTGGCTGGAGGAGACCGAGAAGGAGCAGCGCGAGGCGTTTCTCGACAACCTCAAGCCGGGCGAGCGCCGCAGCGGCGTGGTGTCTTCTGTGGTCAACTTCGGGGCGTTCGTCGACCTGGGCGGCATGGACGGGCTGGTGCATGTCTCGGAGCTGTCCTGGAAGCATGTGGACCACCCCAGCGCAGTGGTGCAGGTGGGCGACGAGATCGAGGTGCAGGTGCTCGAAGTGGACCTCGACCGGGAGCGCATCAGCCTGTCGCTGAAGGCCACCCAGCAGGATCCCTGGCAGGAGTTCGCCTCCAGCCACCAGGTGGGCGAGCTGGTGTACGGACGGGTCACCAAGCTGGTGCCGTTCGGGGCCTTCGTCCAGGTGGGCGAGAGCATCGAGGGGTTGGTCCACATCTCGGAGATCTCCTCGCACCACGTCGACCTGCCCGAGCAGGTGGTCACCCCCGGCGAGGAGCTGTGGGTGAAGATCATCGACCTCGACATCAACCGGCGCCGCATCAGCCTGTCGATCAAGCAGGCGGCCGAGGGCGGCGTGGTGGCCGCCGAGTTCCAGGAGCACTTCGGCGAGCACGCCTACGACGCCGAGGGCAACTACATCGGCGCGGCCAACGAAGAGGTGGCCGCCGACGAAGACCAGGCGTGGGCCGAGTACTACTCCGAGGCTGGCGATGTCCACGAAGCCGCTCCCGTCGAGCATGGGGGCGGCGAGGACGGCTCAGATGTTCTCGAGGCCGTTCCCGTCGAGCATGGGGGCGGCGAGGACGGCTCAGATCTTTTCGAAGCCGCCGTCGAGGAGCCGGTCGAACAGGTCTAGCGCTCCGCATAGGGCAGGGCTGCACCGAGCTGCACCATTGGAAGGCGTTTTGGCAGGAGGCTGAACTCGCACTCCTGGGAGCGGATGATTGGGAAGCGGCCGGTAGCATCGCACAGGTGGACAGCTTGGGGGACACTCCCTTTCGGATGGTGTCGTCGTTCGACCCGGCGGGGGATCAGCCCAAAGCCATTGCCGCGCTTTCTGAGGGGTTGAACCGCGGGGACCGGTTCCAGACGCTCCTGGGCATCACCGGGTCGGGCAAGAGCGCCACGATGGCCTGGACGATCGAGCAGGTGCAGCGGCCCACGCTGGTGCTGGCCCCGAACAAGTCGCTGGCCGCCCAGTTGGCGAACGAGATGCGGGAGTTCTTCCCCGACAACCGGGTGGAGTACTTCGTGTCGTACTACGACTACTACCAGCCCGAGGCCTACATGCCGGCTTCCGACACCTACATCGAGAAAGACTCGTCGGTGAACGACGAGATCGACCGGCTGCGCCACTCCACCACCGAGGCCCTGCTGACCCGCCGGGATGTGATCGTGGTGGCCTCGGTGTCGTGCATCTACGGGCTGGGCGGCCCGGACGAGTACAAGAACCTGCTGTGCATCTCCAAAGTGGGCGAGAGCTACGACCAGCGGGACCTGCTGCGCCGCCTGGTGGACATGCAATACGAGCGCAACGACACCAATCTGGTGCGAGGCCGGTTCCGGGTTCGGGGCGACGTGATCGAGGTCCACCCGGCCTACGAGGAGCATGTGGTTCGCATACAGCTTTTCGGCGACGAGGTGGAGCAGATCACCACGATCGACCCGGTGACCGGAGAGCGGCTTCACTCGTTGAGCGAGGTAGTGGTGTTCCCGGCAACCCACTATGTGGCCGGCGAAGAGCGGATGCGCCAGGCCATCGAGGGCATCGAGGCCGAGCTTCAGGAGCGGCTGGCCCACTTCGACTCCGAGGGCAAGCTGCTGGAAGCCCAGCGGCTGCGGATGCGCACCAACTACGACCTCGAGATGATGCAGGAGATCGGATTCTGCAACGGTATCGAGAACTACTCGCGCCATATCGACGGGCGGGCCCCCGGAGAGCGGCCGTATACGCTGTTGGACTACTTCCCCGACGACTTCATCACCGTTGTCGACGAGTCGCATGTGGCGGTGCCGCAGCTACACGGCCAGTACGAGGGCGACCGGAGCCGCAAAACCACCCTGGTGGAGCACGGCTTCCGGCTGCCCTCCGCGGTGGACAACCGCCCGCTGCGGTTCGAGGAGGTCATGGAGCGGGTGGGGCAGGTGGTGTTTCTGTCGGCCACCCCGAGCGACTACGAGGTGGGTGTCTCCGACCAGGTGGTGGAGCAGATTGTGCGCCCTACCGGCCTGGTGGACCCCGAAGTGCAGGTGCGCCCAACCAAGGGCCAGATCGACGACCTGATGAAGCTCATCGAGGGCCGCATCGAGCATGGGCAGCGAGTGCTTGTCACGACTTTGACCAAGAAAATGGCCGAGGATCTCACCGAGTATCTGCTGGAGTTGGGGGTGCGGGTCCGCTACCTGCACAGCGAGGTTGACACCATCGAGCGGATAGAGATCCTGCGGGATCTGCGGCTGGGCGAGTTCGACGTGCTGGTTGGCATCAACCTGCTGCGAGAAGGCCTCGACCTGCCCGAGGTGTCGCTGGTGGCCATCCTCGACGCCGACAAAGAAGGATTCTTGCGAAGCGAGACTTCGCTGATCCAGACCATCGGCCGGGCAGCCCGCAACGTGGACGGCCGGGTGGTCATGTACGCCGACCTGGTGACCGACTCCATGCGGCGGGCCATCTCGGAGACCCACCGCCGGCGGGGCTTGCAGCAGGCGTTCAACGAGCAGCACGGCATCAACCCCCAAACCATCCGCAAGGCCGTCAGCGACATCCTGGCCGAGCTTCGACCCTCGGAGGACGGTGTGCCCTTGCCCGGCGGCGGTCGACGCTCTCGCAGGATGGACCAGTCTCGGCGGCGTGCTGAGGTCATCGACTTGGATTCCGGCGGCATCGAGCGCCTCATCCACACCCTGAGCGAGGAGATGAACGAGGCCGCCGCCGACCTGAAATTCGAATATGCCGCCCGCCTGCGCGACGAGATCAAGGACTTGCAGCGCGACCTGCGGGCGATGGCCTGAGGCCTCCGCTCGTCAGAGCTCCCTGCCTGTCCGGGCACCGGGGCGGATGGCGGCTGTCAAGCGCAGGCCGATAAGTTCACAGCGTGGCCGACGAGATCGTCATCCATGGGGCGCGTGAGCACAACCTGCGCGACGTGCATCTGACGATACCCCGCGACCGGCTCATCGTGTTCACCGGCATCTCCGGGTCGGGCAAGTCGTCGCTGGCCTTCGACACCATCTACGCCGAGGGCCAGCGCCGCTACGTGGAGTCGCTGTCGGCCTACGCCCGGCAGTTCCTGGGCCAGATGGACAAGCCCGACGTGGATTTCATCGACGGCTTGTCCCCGGCCATCTCCATCGACCAGAAGAGCGCCTCCCGCAA
>JAPYOG010000077.1 GCA_028278785.1 Candidatus Poriferisocius anaerobius
AACCAGTTCCGAGATGCCCTCATCAAAAGGGGCCTGTGCTACTCCCCCCGTCACGGCCACATAGACTTCACCGTGCCCATGTTCGGGGACTTCATCATGCGCCGCCTCCAATGACAAGGCCCACTGCCCACAGGTAATAACCCCAAGCCTTACCCACACAGTGTCTGACAGTCCCCCGCTTGTCAGCGTCGGGGCGGTGGCTCAGGGGGTTGTTGCCAGGGAGGTTGCGGCGTTCTCCCTGGTCAACGGCTTGAAACCCATACGAACAAGTCTACCGACACCAGTGACAACTCCTATCTACCCGCCTCCCGGATGTCGCCTATTGCATCTCTCCGGGTTTCGCGCCGGCTGTGAGTGTCCTACTAGACTTAGATGTTCACTGATTTTGGACTGAGGAGTCTCCGATCCATCCCGATCACGCAGCGGAGCAGACATACATAGATCGGGCCCACCAAGCTCTTGAGACGGCCCGGGAGAGGGCCTTGTCGCTGAAGGACATGGTGGAGGTGGGCGCGGGGGGCACCCACCAGGCCCGCTTTGAGCGGGAGATCATCTGGGATTCCATCAGCACCCGCCTGAACACCCTGGACATCGGCAACGCCTCGTTGGTGTTCGGCCGCCTCGACTGGGCCGAAGCACAAGGCGGCGATCAGCTCTACGTGGGACGGGTGGCGGTGTGGGATGACGACCAGGAGCCGGTGACCATCGACTGGAGGGCGCCGGCCGCAGAGGCGTTCTACCGGGCAACCGGCGGCGATCCCATGGGCCTGAGTCTGCGCCGCCACTTTGTGACCCGGGGCCAGGAGCTGCTGGGGGTTGAAGACGAGCACTTCGGCGAGCCAAACGCTGAGGGCAGGCCGGCTCTGGTGGGGGAGGCAGCCCTGCGGGCCGGACTGGAAGCCGGGCGCACCGGCCGCCTCGCCGATGCCGCCGCCACCATCCAGGCTGAACAAGACGCCATTGTCCGCTCGCCGCTTCCCGGAGTGCTGGTTGTCCAGGGCGGTCCCGGTACCGGCAAGACGGTGGCCGCCCTCCACCGGGCCGCCTACCTGCTCTACACCCACCGCTTCCCCCTCGAGGGCCAGGGCATGCTGGTGCTCGGCCCCAACCGCCTGTTCCTCACCTATATCGAGCAGGTGCTCCCGTCGCTGGGCGAGGCCGGCGTGGTGGTGTCGATGCTGGCCGACCTTTTGCCCGGCATCCGGGTGAAGGGCCTCGACGATCCCCGCGTCTCCCGCATCAAAGGCGATTTGCGCATGATCACGGTGCTTCGCCGGGCCCGCCGGGATCGCCAGCGTGCGCTGCGCTCCGATGTGACGGTGGGATTCGGCCTGCGTCGGCTCCGGCTCACCGTGGACCAAAGCGCCGAGATCGTGCGTCAGGCCCGCAAGCGGTTCCGCACCCACAACCGGGCCCGCCGCTTTGTCGAAGAGCAGGTGTACCAGCACCTAGCCGACAGCGCATCCCGTACCGACAGCCCCGGCCCCGATGTCGAGACGGTGCGCGAGCGGCTCCACGGCAGCATCCAGCTTCGCGAGGCCTTGGAGTGGATGTGGCCGGTGCTCACCCCGGCCCACTTCCTTCACGACCTGTTCGGCTCTCCGGCCTTGCTCCGCTCCGCTGCTGGGCCGTTGCTCAGCTTCGAGGAGACCGACCTGCTCTATCGCCCCCGCTCGGCTCACGCCTCCGAAGTTGTGTGGACAGCCGACGACGCCCCGCTGCTGGATGAGGCGCTAGCCCTGTTGGGCCCCCGGCCCGGCCACTTGCAGGCCGACTCGATACGCACCTACGGCCACATCGTGGTGGACGAGGCCCAGGATCTGTCGCCCATGCAGCTCCAGATGATCGGCCGCCGCTCCCTCAACGGGTCGATGACGGTAGTGGGCGACATCGCCCAGGCCACCTCGGCCTGGGGGCACGACTCCTGGGACAGCGTGGTCGAGCACTTGCCCAGCCGCCGGGCGCCCCGATTCTTTGAGTTGACCATCGGCTACCGCCTGCCCGAGCCGATCATGGATGTGGCCGCCAAGGTGCTCGACGCCGCCATGCCCGGCCTGGTTCCGCCCCAATCCATCCGCGCCGCGGGCAGGCCACCCCGCTTCGTGCCGGTCTTCGGCCACCAAACCGCGGGCAGCGGCAACGGACGGGGCAATGGCCCAGGCCGCGAATCCAGCCGCATCAACCAAGCTGGCTATGCCAGCGAGTCCAGTCTCAGCAGGCTGACCGCCGCTGTCGTAGGCGAAGTCAAAGCCGAGCTCAGCATGCTGGCCAACGGCAACCTGGCCGTGATCTGCCACAACCATCTGGCTGGTGCCATCTCTGAGGCGCTCACCGCTGCCGAGGTCGACCACGGTCTGGTATATGAGCGGGGCCTGGAGTCGCGGGTGACCATCGTGCCGGTGGAGTTGGTGAAGGGCCTCGAAGTGGACACTGCCATAGTGGTGGAGCCGGCCGACATCTGTGAGAAGCTCCCCAAGGGGATGCGAGCCCTGTATGTGGCCATGACTAGGGCCACCCAGCGTCTGGCGGTCGTCCACGCCCGCCCGCTGCCCGAACCCCTTCGCACCAAGGAGGCATGAGCCGATGGCCCACGACCCCAGCAACCTCGCCGGCGAGATGAACTGCTTCCTCCGAGACCGCCACTTGGCCTCGCTCACCATATTGCGCCCCGATGGCACCCCCCATGTGACCCCGGTGGGGTTCACCTGGGACCCCGACACCGCCACTGCCCGCGTCATCACCTGGGCCGGGGCAAAAAAGGCGCGCTTGCTGGAAGCATCCGGGGGCGGCCGAGCCGCCCTGTGCCAGGTGGACGGCGGCCGGTGGGTCACCTTGGAGGGCAACGCTGTGGTCACCGCCGACCCCGAGCGGTGCGCCGACGCCGTGGCCCGCTACGGCCAGCGCTACAGCCCGGCCAAAGACCGGGGCGCCGACCGGCGGGCCATCATCATCGAGGTGGACTCTGTGTTGGGGCGGGCATGACCCCAAGGGAATCGGCACAGACGGCTGCTGCCGCGCTAGCGTTGAGCGCACGGACACGGAGAAAGGCGGTAGGCGTGAGCGGCTTGGCAGGCGTGTGCAGGGGTGATCGGGACTGGTCTGGGTTACGCCTCTGGCCGGGCTGGACGGCTGGGGTTGTCGTGTTGGCGCTGGTGGCCGCTTTGCTTGTGTCGGTGCCTGCTGTGCCAGCGGGCGCTCAGCAGGTGGTCCCCATATCCTTTCATCCATATAACGACAAGGACGATGACGACGACGGGCTGATCGAGGTGTCCTCGCTGAAGCAGTTGAACGCGATTCGGTGGGACCTGAACGGTGACGGCGCGGTCGATTACTAC
>JAPYOG010000078.1 GCA_028278785.1 Candidatus Poriferisocius anaerobius
CCGTAGCGCAGCAGCCCGCCGATGCGGTCGGCCCGCTCGTACACCACCACGCCGTGGCCCGCCCGGGTGAGCTGCTGGGCGGCGGCCAGCCCCGCCGGCCCCGATCCCACCACTGCCACCGAGCGGCCGGTGCGGTCCTCGCACACCACCGGGGTGATCCACCCCTCCTCCCAAGCCCGGTCCACGATCTCCACTTCCACCTGCTTGATGGTCACCGGGTCCTCGTTGATTCCCAGCACACAGGCAGCCTCGCAGGGCGCCGGGCAGAGCCGCCCGGTGAACTCGGGGAAGTTGTTGGTGGCGTGCAGGTGCTCGATGGCGTCGCGCCAGTTGTCCCGGTACACGAGGTCGTTCCAGTCGGGGATCAGGTTGCCCAGCGGGCAGCCGTTGTTGCAGAACGGGATGCCGCAGTCCATGCAGCGCGACGCCTGGGTTCGCACCGACTCGGAGTCGAAGTCGGTGTAGACCTCGCTCCAGTCTTTGATCCGCACCGGCACGGCCCGGCGCGCCGGCAGCTCCCGCCCATGCTTGATGAATCCCCGGACGTCACCCATGGGCGGCCGCCATGATGGCTGCTTCGGCATCGGTGCCGGTCCGCTCGGCCTCGGCCAGCGCTTTCAGCACCCGCTTGTAGTCTGTGGGCATCACCTTCACAAAACGGTCGGATTCGCTGGCCCAGCCGGCCAGGATGCGCTCTGCCACCGCCGAGCCCGTGTTGTCCATGTGCCGGTTGATCCTGTCTCGCAGCCACTCCCGGTCGTCGGCGCCGAGCGCGTCCAAGTCCACCATCTCGGGGTTGACCTTGGCGGCGAAGACTCCGCCGGGGTCGTACACATATGCGATGCCGCCCGACATGCCCGCTCCGAAGTTGCGCCCGGTGGGTCCGAGCACCACAGCCCGCCCGCCGGTCATGTACTCGCATCCGTGGTCTCCCACTCCCTCCACCACCGCCACTGCGCCCGAGTTGCGCACGCAGAACCGCTCCCCCACCTGCCCTCTCAAGAACAGCTCGCCGCCGGTGGCGCCGTAGCCGATCACGTTGCCGGCTATCACGTTGTCCTCGGCCGGGAACTTGGCGTCGGGATGGGTGGTAACGGTGATCTTGCCGCCCGAGAGCCCCTTGCCCACGTAGTCGTTGGCGTCGCCGGTCAGCTTCAAGGTGACGCCCCGGGGCAGAAACGCTCCGAAGCTGTTGCCCGCCGACCCCGTGAAGTCGATGCGGATGGTGTCGTCGGGAAGGCCCCGCGCGCCCCATTTGGACGTGACATGGTGGCCCAGCATGGTGCCCACCGTGCGATGCACGTTGCTTATGGGAAGCTCTATCCGCACCGGATGCCCGTCTTCCAAGGCGGGCTCGGCCAGCAAGACGAGCTGTTGGTCGAGTGCTCTGTCGAGGCTGTGGTCCTGGGACCGGGTGCAGTGCCGGTCGGTGTCGGGGCGGATGTCGGGAACGTGCAGGATGGGCGACAGATCCAGGCCGGAGGCCTTCCAGTGGTCCACCGCGTCGCTCACGTCCAGGCACTCCACCCGTCCCACCGCCTCTGCCAGCGTTCGGAACCCGAGCATGGCCAGCAGCTCGCGCACCTCCTCGGCGATGTACTCCATGAAGTTGACAACGAACTCGGGCCGGCCGGTGAACTTCTTGCGCAGCTCCGGATTCTGGGTGGCCACTCCCACCGGGCAGGTGTCCAGATGGCAGACCCGCATCATCACGCATCCCATAACCACCAGCGGAGCGGTGGCGAAGCCGAACTCCTCGGCGCCCAGCAGCGCCGCTATCATCACGTCTCGGCCCGTCTTGAGCTGGCCGTCGGCCTGCACCACGATCCGGTCCCGCAGCCGGTTCAACAGCAGTGTCTGCTGGGTTTCGGCCAAGCCCAGCTCCCAGGGCGTGCCGGCATGCTTTATCGACGTGAGCGGCGAGGCGCCGGTGCCCCCGTCGTGGCCGGAGATCAGCACCACGTCGGCGTGGGCCTTGGACACTCCGGCTGCAACCGTTCCCACCCCCAGCTCCGACACCAGCTTCACATGGATGCGGGCCTTGGGGTTCGCGTTCTTGAGGTCGTGGATTAGCTGCGCCAGATCCTCGATGGAGTAGATGTCGTGGTGGGGGGGCGGAGAGATCAACCCCACGCCGGGGGTGGAGTAGCGCACCTCTGCGATCCACGGCCACACCTTGTGGCCGGGAAGCTGCCCGCCCTCGCCCGGTTTGGCCCCTTGGGCCATCTTGATCTGGATGTCGTCGCTGTTCACCAGGTACTCGCTGGTAACCCCGAACCGCCCCGAAGCGGCTTGTTTGACGGCCGAGCGGCGCAGGTCGCCGTTGGCGTCGGGCACGTAGCGGCGGGGGTCCTCGCCCCCCTCGCCGGTGTTCGACTTGCCGCCTATGCGGTTCATGGCGATGGCCAGGGTCTCGTGGGCCTCGGCCGAGATGGACCCGTAGGACATGGCCCCTGTGGAGAAGCGGGTGACGATGCTCGCAGCCGGCTCCACCTCCTCGATGGGAATGGGCTCGCGCTGGCCGGGGCGGAACCGGAACAGCCCCCTCAGGGTGGCCAGCCGCTCCGACTGGGCGTCCACCTTGTGGGTGTACTGCTTGAAGATGTCGTAGCGGCCCGCCCGGGTGGCGTGCTGGAGCTTGAACACCGTCTCCGGGTTGAACAGGTGGTACTCGCCCTCCCGCCGCCACTGGTACTCCCCGCCCCCCTCCAGGGTTCGGTGCGCCCGCTCATCGGGGTTCTCGGGATAGGCGATGCGGTGCCGCAGGCGCACCTCCTCGGCGAGCTGCGGGAAGCCGATGCCGCCGAGACGGCTGACCGTGCCGGTGAAGCACTCCTGCACAATGGGATGGCCCAAACCGATGGCCTCGAAGATCTGCGCCCCCACATATGACTTCACCGTGGATATGCCCATCTTCGACATCACCTTCAAAACGCCCTTGTCGCAGGCTTTGATGTAGTTGCGGCGGGCGGCTTGCCGGTCGTCGCCGGGCGAGAAGCCGCACAGGCCCTCGTCGATCATCTGGTCGATGGTCTCAAAGGCCAGGTACGGGTTGATGGCAGTCGCCCCATAGGCCAGCAGCAAGCAGATGTGGTGTACCTCGCGGGCGTCTCCGGTCTCCGCCACCAAGCCCACCCGGGTGCGGGTTTTCTGCCTGATGAGGTGGTGGTGAACCGCTGATGTGGCCAGTAGCGAGGGTATTGGCGCCGAGGCGGCGTCGGCGCCTCGATCCGAGAGCACGATGATGTTCTTGCCCGCCTCGATGGCCCGGCTGACCTGCTGGCGAATGCGCTCGATGGCGATACGCAGCCCCGGCCCGCCATCGCCCACTGCGTACAGGCACGGCACCACCTCAGCGGACCAGTGGGTGTGGCCGCCCGGCCCGTCCACTTCCACCAAGTTGGCAAGCTGTTGGTCGGTGATCACCGGGTGGCGGGTGAAGATCTGGCGGCACGACTCGGGGCGGGGATCGAGCAGGTTGCCCTCAGGGCCGAGCCAGCCGCAGGTGGCCGTGATTATCTCCTCCCGGATGGCATCCAGCGGTGGGTTGGTGACTTGGGCGAAAAGCTGCTGGAAGTAGTCGTACAAGAGGCGGGAGCGGTTCGACAGAACCGCTGCCGGGGTGTCGGTGCCCATAGACCCCAGAGGCTCCTTGCCGTCGCGGGCCATGGGCGCCAGCAGGATCTTCAGCTCCTCGTGGGTGTAGCCGAACGCCTGCTGCCGCACCAGCAGCGGGGTGTCGTCGGGCTCGGGCAGGGGGCGCTCCGCCAGGTCGTCGAGCTCCACCTGGTTGTCGGCCAGCCACCGGCCGTACGGGCGGGCCGAGGCCAGTTTCCCTTTGATCTCGTCGTCGCGCACAATGCGCCCCTCAGAGGTGTCCACCAAGAACATGCGTCCGGGCTGGAGGCGGCCCTTCTCCACGACGGCCCCCGGCGCCAAGTCCATCACCCCCACCTCAGAGGCCATGACCACCAGGTCGTCGTCGGTCACCCAATAGCGAGACGGTCGCAGCCCATTGCGGTCCAGCACCGCGCCGATCAGGGTGCCGTCGCTGAACACGATGTTGGCCGGACCGTCCCACGGCTCCATCAGCGAGGCGTGGTAGCGGTAGAAGGCCCTCAGCTCCGGCCCCATCGACTCGTGCTTCTCCCACGGTTCGGGGATCATCATGAGCACCGCCTGAGGCAGCGGGTAGCCACCCATGTACAGCAGCTCCAGAACCTGGTCGAAGGTGGCGGTGTCGCTCACCCCCTCGGCGCACACCGGGAACAGCCGCTTCAGGTCGCCGGGCAGATGGGGTGAGCTCAACAGCGCCTCTCTGGTCCGCATCCAGTTGCGGTTGCCCTGCACGGTGTTGATCTCGCCGTTGTGGGATATGAACCGGAAGGGGTGGGCCAGCGGCCAGGACGGAAACGTGTTGGTGGAGAACCGGGAGTGGATCATGGCCAGGGCGCTGGTTACCCGGGTGTCGCCCAGATCTGCGTAGAACTCCCCGAGCTGCGGTGTGGTGAGCATTCCCTTGTACACGATGGTCCGGTTGGACAGGCTGGCGAAATAGCCGTAGGCCAGCTCGCGGGTCTTGGCGCCCAGGGCGCCGGCGTCGGCCCGGTCATCGGTTTCATAGGCGACCTCGTTGCGGATCCGGGTGCGCGCGATGTACGCCCGGCGCATGAGCGCGTCGGCGTCAAGCCCCTCCCCCCGGTAGAACGGCTGCCAGAACGACGGCATGGTGGCCAGGGCGCCGGCGCCCAAGCCTTCGGGGCATGTGGGAACTTCCCGCCATCCCAGCGGAGTCAGCCCCTCCTCTCGGGCAATGGCGTCCATCGCCTCCCGGGCGTGTGCGGCGGCCTCGGGGGTGCCGGGCAGAAAGCCGATGCCGGTGGCGTAGTGCCCCGCTGGAGGCAGGTCGAAGTCGCAGACCTGGCGGTAGAAGCCGTCGGGCACCTGTATCAAAAGCCCCGCCCCATCGCCGGTGTTCGCCTCTGCTCCCAGCGCTCCCCGGTGCTGCAAGCTGCACAGCGCCCCGTAGCCCGCCGACACGATCTCGTGGCGCGGCCGGCCCTTCATGTCCACCAAGAACCCCACTCCGCAGCTATCGTGCTCATTGCGGGGGTCGTAGAGGCCCTGGGGGTGCGGCCGGTTGCTCATTGCGTCCTTTCCAGCGTGTTCTCGGCGGGTTGGGGGTGCGCGCCAAGACGACATTGGCCAGCGGCAAGACCAAATGTACCGTCGGCACCCGACGCCCTTCCAAGTCTGTTTCGAGCCGCCGGGGGCCAAGCGCCGTTATGCCGGGGTGCATTCCCCTGTCAGCGGGAAGGCTCGGGCAGACCCCGCCGGTCAGTGGCGCAACCTGACCCTGCCCAGTCGCCGGATCCGCTCGAAGGCCGACAGCAGCACCAAGAAGACGGCGAAGAACTCCAAGCGGCCTATGAGCATCAGCGCCATCAGCACTGCCCGGGCCGGTCGGGTGAACACCAAGAAGTTGGAGGTGGGCCCGGCGTCGCCCAAAGCCGGCCCCATGTTGCCCAGAGCGCTGATGGCGCCCGATGAGGAGGTGATCAGATCTTGGCCCAGCATCGACAGCACCATGGCGCCTGCGAACGCGGTGAACGCGTACAGGGCCACCAGCCCGGCCACCCGCTGGAGCACCGGATCCGGCACCGCCCTGGATCCCAGCTTCACCTGGGCCACCACATGGGGGTGCTTGACTCGCAGCAGGCCCACGCGCAGGTACTTGGCCATCACCTGGGCTCGCAGCACCTTCAATCCCCCGGCAGTGCTTCCCGTCATGCCCCCCAGCACCATCAGCGGCAGCAGCAGGGCCTGCGCGCCCGGGGTCCATGCCGCGAAATCGCCCCCCGGGTTGGCCTTGGACGCGTTCCCGAAACCGGTGCTGGTCCCCAGAGTCGCCGAGTTGAATATGCCGTTGCGGATGCTGCCGGTGAAGTCGGAGATGTCTTGGAGCCAGTTCAGGCCGGCGGTGAGAACTGCTGCCAGCGCGATCACCAGCAGATAGGCGCGCAGCTCCGACGACTGCCGATAGGCCCCGGGCTGGCCCGTGAGCGCCCGCCAGTGCAGCGTGAAGCTGGCCCCGCAGACAAGCATCCCCACGATTGCCACCGCCTCTACCGCCACGCTGTCGAAATGGCCGATGGACTGGTCATAGGGTGAGAAGCCGCCGGTGGCGGCCGTGGTGAAGGCATGGGCCACGGCGTCGTACAGGCTGAGCCCGGCGATCATCAGCGCCACGGCGACCGCCGCGGTGAAGCCCGCGTACAGCGCCCACAGCACCCGGGCAGTGGAGCTCACTCGGGGGGCCAGGCGGTCTGATGTCGGCCCGGGGGCCTCCGCAGATATGAGGCTGAGCCCGCCCACCCCCAAAAACGGCAGGATGGTCACGGCCAGAACCACCATGCCCATGCCGCCGTACCACTGGATGATCTGGCGCCACATGAGCACCCCGCGGCCCACGCCCTCGATCTGGCTGAGCACGGTGGATCCAGTAGTGGTGTAGCCCGACACCGACTCGAACAGGGCGTTGTCGAAGCTGCCCATATGGCCGGAGAGCCACAGAGGCAGCGATCCGAACAGCGAAGAGCCGATCCACGTCCAGGCCACCGCGGCGAACACGGACGCCGGGGGCATGTCCGGGTCGAGGCGGGTGAACGTGACCAGCAGGGTGCCTGCGGCCAGTGTCGCAAGCGCCCCCATGCCCAGGGCCAGTTCGCCGTCAGACG
>JAPYOG010000079.1 GCA_028278785.1 Candidatus Poriferisocius anaerobius
CTCTAGACGACCGCATCGAAGCCATCCCCATCTGCGCCCTCTGGAGCTAACGGCTGCCAACCTTGGGCGCCTTCGCGAAAACGTGGGGTGGGGTGGGCTGAGGGTCCGTTGACCGTGGTCGAGACCCTGCTGGAATCGGAAGCATCGCCGACACACCACTAGCGGTGGCGATTGTGTCACTTCCTGCCACCGTGATCTTCCTCTCGACGTCAGGCAAGAGTGCGTGTACCCGCCCGCTATTGGGAGCCAATCCAGGGGAAGAGGGGTTCAGGCCGCCCCCGGACGCCGACGTCGAGGGCCAGGAGCTCCCCGGGCTGAAATCCGTCGCGACCCGGCTCGGAGGGCACAGTGCCGCCGGCCCCGATTGTGGTGACAAACAAGGTTGAGAGATCTGAGCCTCCAAAGGCGGGCATTGACGGCTTCTGCACTGGCAGCTCAATGCGACGGTCCACCACGCCTTCTGGGGTTACTCGGATCACGGCCCAGCCATAGACCGATGCCGACCAGTAGCAGCCGTCGGCATCGACGCAGGCGCCATCCGGCTTGCCGGGAAGGCTCGAATAGTCGAGGAATACCCGCTCATTGGTTGCCTCCCCGGTGTCAGAGTCGTAGTCGAATACCAGAACACGGTCGGTGGGGGTATCGGCGAAGTACATGCGCTGGCGTTCAGGATCGAATGCCAATCCATTGGCGACGCCGATGTCCGAACACAAGGTTGTGACATCTCCGCTGGGCTCAACGCGGTAGAGAGCCCCTGTCCACTCCCCAGCATTGGTGTCGGCGTACATCGAGCCGACAATGTACCGGCCGGCAGGGTCGCATCGGCCGTCGTTGAGCCGATTGCCGGTGCCTGCTTTCTCAAGCTGACGCCAACTAACGACGTCGCTGGTAGACCAATCGAGGACAACCAATTCGTGCTCGCTGGCCACCAGCAACCGGTTGGGATCGGTGGTGAGGACGAATGATCCAGGACGTCCGGGGAGTGCCTTCGACATGGTGGCACCAGAGGATGGGTCCAATCGATGGATGGCACGGCCATCGATATCGGCCCAGTACAGCGCCTGGTCACGCTCACTCCACACCGGGCACTCTCCCAAGGCCGCAGGGGCGTGGCCGACAGCCTCAATCGTAGTCATGGCGCCCTCCGGCGTTGACAGCTTGACGACGTATTCATATCCTCCCACTAGATTGACCAGCCAAGCCGGAGCAACAGTGAAGGGATTCGACCCCAAATTCAGCGATCCACCCGACTACATCCTGGGGATCACAAGGGAGATCTGGGAAGACCGCGGCGTTGATGCCCTCCATCGCTATTACGCACCCACAGTCACCGTCCGCTCACCCGATGGAGTGGTCGCCGGAAATGAGGTAGTGAGCAGCGCGACGTTGGCCACCCTTGCTGAGTTCCCGGACCGGCAGCTCCTCGGTGAAGACGTCATCTGGAGCGAGGACGATGATGGCGGGTTCTTGTCCTCGCATCGCATCTTCTCCACGGCAACCCACCTCGGAGACGGCGCCTATGGTCCGGCCAGCGGGGCCCGTTTGGGCTACCGGATCATTGCCGACTGCGCTTGTCGGGAAAACCAGGTCTACGACGAGTGGCTCATCCGCGACCAGGGGGCGATTGTCCGCCAGCTGGGAATAGACCCGAAGCGATTCGCTGCCGACCAAATTGCCAACGAAGGTGGTGTTGAACAGGCAATACATCCCTTTACGCCTAGAGCCGACCGAGACGCCATGTATAGGGGAACCGGCAATGATCACGAGGCTGGCCGCCGGTACGCCGAGGCATTGAGACAGATCATGCAAGGCCGCTTGGCCGTGATTCCCGAGGTATTCGACCGGGCAGTCCAGCTTGAACTGCCCGGCGGAAAGACTGGTCATGGTTGGGGTGACGCCGATGCCTTCTGGCTTGGGCTCCGCAGTGCCCTTCCCGATGCCTCATTCCGCATCCACCACCAGATCGGACGGAACGATGCTGTGATGGCCCCCCGGGCCGCGCTGCGCTGGTCGCTTGATGGAACTCACGATGGGTGGGGGGCGTTCGGAGCACCGACCGGAGCATCAGTCCACGTCATGGGGCTGAGCCACGCAGAATTCGGCCCGTGGGGACTGCGGCGCGAATACGTCCTGTACGACGAGACATCGATCTGGAAGCAGATACTGCTGCACACCGGATGATCGGACGGATGAGTCTGGCAGTTTGACATAATGACTACGTATTCATAAGATCTCGATCCATGGGGGCCAAGCCAGGGGAGGCATCCTCTGCTCAGGTGCGGAACCAGCAGCAAGCCAACCGTCGGGTGACGTCGGTAGATGTGGCTGCGGAGAGCGGCGTTTCTCAAGCCACCGTTGCCCGTGTCTTCTCTTCACCGGAGAAGGTCTCGCCCGCCACCAGGGAGAAGGTCCGCTCCGCGGCAGAGCGACTGGGGTACGTGCCCAATGCCATTGCTCGCAGCCTCAAGTCACAGAGAACCAACATCGTAGGGGCGGTGGTTCCGGCCTATGGCGAATACTGGCAGAACGTACTGGCCGAGTTCTCTCGCCAGTTGGCCCAGCGCTCATACCAGCTGCTGTTGTTCAGCTTCGCCAAGCCCGAAGATGTTGACGGTGCGCTGGGGTCGGTAGCCCAATACCGCCTTGACGGCGTAATCCTGGCGTCGGCGACCATCGGTCAGGCCCAGCTAGGCCGAATGCAGTCTTCGCCTCTGCCGTCGGTGGCTTTCAACCAGCCTGCTGCTGAGGGCTTGGTTCCGTCGGTCTCGGTCGACAACGAGGTGGGTATGGCCGAGTTGGCCCAGCATCTGGTTGACATGACAGTGGGCACTGCGTTGTACATCGGGGGGGTGTCGTCGGTATCAACCGATCAGGTGAGATACCGGGGCGCAGTGCAAGCCCTGGCAGAGCACGGCGTGGCGTGTCCCTATATGGAGGCCGGTGCCTATACCTACGATGCCGGCTACAAGGCCGCCGGCGAACTGGCTCAGCGAGACAATTTGCCCGAAGCGGTGATGGTCGGCAGTGACGAGGTGGCGTTCGGGGTGCTTGACGGCCTGGAGAATGCGGGAATATCCGCTCCTCGCGACTTACTTCTCACCGGTTTCGATGGACTTCCGCAGGCAAGTTGGGCCGGCTACGACCTCACCACTCTTGTCCAGGCCACTGATGTGCTCGTAGCCCAGGCAATCGACGTGCTGCTCGATTCCAACACCGCCGCCGACCGGCCGGCTTCAGTCGTGGTGCCGGGGACTATTCGCTACGGAATGACTACGAAGAAGACCGATGGCTGAGGTCCTGAAGGACGCGGCGGCAAAGACCGCGCATGGCACCGATCCAGAACTGGCTGAGCGAGTCCGCCTCCTGATCGCTGGCGTCGAAGCTCGCGGCGAAGCCGCGGTGAGGGAGATGTCCCTTCAATTCGACAACTGGAAGCCCGAGCAATTCCAGCTGGCCCCCGAACGAATCGAGGAGGTCGTTGCCAGCGTCGACTCGGGCACCCTCGACGACATTCGCTTTGCCCAGACCCAGATCCGGAACTTTGCCCAGGCCCAGCTCGACTCCATCGGCGAGACCGAGGTTGAGACCATGCCTGGAGTGGTGCTGGGCCACAAGAGCATCCCGGTCGGATCCGTCGGCGCCTACGTGCCGGGAGGGCGCTATCCGATGGTGGCATCCGCCCATATGAGCGTCCTCACGGCCAAGGTTGCCGGAGTGCCGAGGGTTGCAGCCTGCACACCGCCAATCAACGGGGGAGTACCCGCGGAGACGGTAACGGCGATGCACTTAGCCGGCGCCGATGAGATCTACCTCTTGGGAGGAGTCCAGGCAGTCGCGTCCTTGGCGTTGGGCACGGAGTTCGTGAATCCCGTAGACATTCTGGTCGGTCCGGGAAATGCCTTTGTGGCCGAGGCCAAGCGACAACTCTACGGCAGAGTCGGGATCGATCTTCCTGCCGGCCCCACCGAAACGCTGCTGTTGGCCGACGAGACCGTGGACGGCGAGATCTGCGCCACTGATCTTCTGGGTCAGGCCGAGCACGGCCCAACCTCACCTGCCGTGTTGCTCACCACATCCCGCGATCTTGGGCTTGAGACTCTTGCCGAAGTTGATCGCCAGCTCGAATCCCTGCCAACGGCTGATATCGCCTCGGTGGCGTGGGCTGACTATGGGCGGGTCATCGTCTGTGAGAACAAGGCCGAGATGCTGGCCATGGCGAATGATTTGGCGTTTGAGCACGTACAGGTCATGACCTCCGACGACGACTACTTCTTGGAGAACATGACGAACTATGGCGCCCTGTTTTTGGGCCCGATGACCAATGTGTCCTATGGCGACAAGGTGATCGGCACCAACCACACGCTGCCCACTCAGGGTGCGGCCCGCTATACGGGCGGCCTGTGGGTCGGAAAATTCATCAAAACCGTGACCTATCAGCGAGTTACCGACCCGGAATCGAGCGTCCTCATCGGGGAATATTGCAGTCGGCTGTGCGCGATTGAGAACTTCGCCGGGCATCAGGCTCAGGCTGATATCAGGGTCAAACGGTACGGCGGGTCCGATTCATGAGCGAAGCCACAAGCCAGGCCGAGGGCAGCGTCATGAAGACAGCGGTGGTTACTGGCGCCAGCGGGGGGATCGGCTCCGCAATCGCGCAGCGGCTCGCAGCCGACGGATTTGCCGTGATCGCTGGCTACCATCGTGCGGCCGAGAGAGCTGATTCGCTGGTGGCCAGCCTGCCTGGCCAGGGCCACCGAGCCGTGCGGATCGCAGTAGACGAGCCGCCATCCCTGGACGAATTGTCCCTGTCCCTGGAACAGTCGCCTGGATCCTTGGACGTGCTGGTCAACTGCGCCGGAATGACCAGGTCTGTTCCCCATGACGACCTCGACGCACTCGACGACGCCACTATCGACGAGATCTTCACCACCAATTGGCGGGGTCCGTTTGCCGCTGTCCGCGCTCTGAGGACGCTCTTGGACAAGGCCCACGGTGCCCAAGGTGCGGTCGTGGTCAACATCTCCTCAGTGTCTGGCGTCACTGGACAGGGATCCAACGTTGCCTACTGCGCATCGAAAGCCGCTCTCGACAGCATGACCAGGTCGCTGGCCCGGGCGCTGGCCCCTTCGGTTCGAGTGGTGTCGGTGTCGCCAGGGTGGGTTCTTGGCGAATATGCCGATCAAGTGCCTTCTGAGTACCTCGATGCCCAGCGCAGTGGCACACCGCTGGGCCGCCTGGCCACCGTCGATGACGTGGCTTCAGCAGTTAGTGCTGTTGTACGCGATCTGCCCTTTACCACCGGCGCAATCATCAGCGTTGACGGGGGCCGGCCCCTGGGGCTCACATGAGTGCTCCCATTGTCATCCGGGCCGAAGACTTCGCCCGCCGGGTGATTCAGCCATCTGACTTCGTGGCCGACACAGAGGCGTTCGTCGACGTGCGATTACCCCAATCAGCGGGCAAGGCCAGCTACTCGTTTATCGGGCCGGGCGTTTCCCAGAACGATGCCCACACGGTCAATCTCACCGAACTCCATGGATTCCAAATCGGCGCGGCGAGCATGGGCCACGGAGTGGTCAATAACCAGCATCTCCATTTCACCGCCGAGGTGCTCATCTGTACCCGGGGCCATTGGCAGGTGAACATCGGCGAACACGGCGAGCAGCACTTGGAGATCGGACCCAACACAATTTTCTCCGCCCCGAATTGGGTGTTCCGGGGCTTTGAGAACATCGGGAGCGACGACGGCTGGCTGTTCACGGTGTTGGGCGGCGACGACACCGGAGGCATCATCTGGGCCCCCAGCGTGCTTCGAGATGCGGCCCAAACCGGCCTGTACCTGCGCGCTGACTATTCGTTGCTGGATGCTGCCAATGGAGAGCCCCCTGACGACGTGGTGCTTCCGCTGAATGCAGAGTTGCTTGCCGGGGTGGACACTTATAGCGATGCGGAGCTCGCCGCCCGAACGGTGAGAATGGAGGACCTCCAGTGGTCAGACAAGGCATTGCTCTCCAGCGTGCTGGGCGGCCACACCACCGCTTTGGCGCCGGTTATCGGCTACGGCCTGACTGAGGATCGCCGCCATCGAACGCCGATCAGCACACCTCACGGCTTCTCGGTGGAATGGCTTCGGGCGGCACCTGGGTCCAGTACCGGTGTCCACAGCCTCGATCACAGCCAGGTGGTGCTGGTTGGCGAAGGCCAATGGGAGATTTCCGTCAACCGAGGCAACGACGCAATCAGCGCCAACCCGACCGAAGGCTCGGTGGTGTCGATTCCGGCTTCTGCATGGAGGAACCTCAAGAACATCGGCACGGCTGATGCATTCGCGCTGTTGGTCTGCGGCAGCGACCAGCGAGCTGACATCCAATGGGATCCAGAGGTCGTAGCCGCTGCCGCGGCGCTCGGCTGGGGTCACGACGCCGCCGGCTACTTGGCTCCGCTGGCGCTTCTCGGAAGGCCACCGCAATGAGCCGACTCACGATCTACCTACGTAGAAAACCAACAACCAAGGAGGGGTAATCCCCATGAGCACACAACAACGCAGGTGGTGGCGAGTCTTCGCCGTCTTCTGTGCCTTCGCCTTGATTGTCGCGGCCTGCGGCAACGACGATGACGACGCGGACGAGCCAGCGGCGCCGGCTGCAACTGAGGCACCGGCTGAGGCGCCCATGGACGACGAGCCTATGGACGACGCAGACGAGCCCATGGACGACGCTGAGGCGCCCATGGACGACGAGCCTATGGACGACGCAGACGAGCCCATGGACGACGAGCCGGAAGTCATGCTGATCTCCGACGAATGCGCCATCTCGAATCCCGAGAGCAATTTCGAGATCGACATCATGGGCTGGGAGTTCCCGATCACTACTCAGTACGCCGAAGAGCTGGACGACTGCGAGGAGGGCAACTACTCGTTCAACTATCAGTTCCTCGACTCGCAAGAGGCCCGCAGCGCAATGACGCAGGACGCGGCCTCCGGCTCGCCCAGCTTCGAGCTCTACCAGGGTTCGAACGCCTTCATCAGCGAACTGGCCAACTCGGGCTTCGTGAGGCCGTTGAACGACTTGATCGACAAGTACCGCGACGAGTTCAACCTGGATCAGATCGACAGCGCCTTCTGGGAGATGGCCACGCTGGATGGCAACATCTACTCGGTGCCCATGGTGTCCAACACCATGCACGTCTTCTATAACGAACCGGCCCTTGCTGAACTCGGCATCGACGTTCCGACCACGTTCGACGAGGCATTCCAGGCTTGTGCCGACATCCAAGACGCCGGCTATGACATCGGCTTCTTGTACATGCTGTCGGCTGGCTGGGCCTGGCAGATTGAGTTCGACAGCGTTCTCGGATCTCTCGGTCAGCAGCCGATCGACCCAGTTACCGGTGCGCCCAACTTCAACACCCCCGAGGGTGTGGAGGCCGCTTCGATCTTGAAGAGGATGTGGGAAGACTGCGCCCCCAACGCTTCCAACTCCTACAGCACCGATGACGTGCAGGCTGCCTTCCAGACCCGCGAGGCCATCTTGGGCCACACCTGGGCTTCTCGGGCCGGAGCCATGGACGATCCCGAGGCTTCGACTGTGGTGGGCGAGATCCAGTTCGCGGCTGCGCTCACACCTGGTACCGGAACAGTGGCCGCACCTGCCTACATCGACGGATGGATGATCCCTGCCGGTACACCCGAGGAGAACGTCGAGAAGATCTTCTTGGCCATCCTTGCTGCCACCGACCAGGAGAGCCAGGAGGCTGCTGCTGAATTCGGGCTTGTGACCCGGACCGGCGTAAGCAATCCAAATGGGCCCCGCAACGCGGCGGCTGCCGAAGCCAGCCTGGTGAATGGTCGAGGCGTCGACCTCACCCACCCCGCGGCCGGCATCGCCCGGGCCAAGCTGGGCGAGGCACTGGTCAGCATTCTCGACGGCACCCCGATTGAAGAGGCGCTGGCCGCCGCCGAAGAGGCGTATCTGGCCGAAGCCGAAGAACAGGGCGTGCTCTGATCCAAGCGAGGCTGTCGGAACCGACAGCCTAGAATCCCCCTCCGGCGTGGCGGTGGCCCAAGGGCCCCGCCCCGCCTGGGGATTGGGGATTTGCCGCCAAGCAGGCCAAGAGCAGGGGGAAGATGAACAGACGCACCTTCTGGGGATTCACGATACCCAGCGTGGTCGTGATGCTGGCCTTGATGGTCTTTCCACTGGTCACCACAGTGTGGCTGGGCTTCCAGAAGCTGCTGCTGCGCGACCTGAACAACCCTGAGTGGGTCGGATTCGACAACTATTCCGACGTCCTGACCGATCCCGAGTTCTGGGCCGCATTCCGGTTCACGATGGTGTTCGTAGCCATCGTCGTGCCGGTCACGATGGTGATGGGTTTGGGCGTCGCCCTGCTGCTCGACCGAGTTGGCCGAGGGCGCAGCCTGTACATGGCGGCTCTGCTCCTCCCCTTCATCGTGACCCCGGTGGTGGGCTCTCTGGTCTACAAGGACCTGTTCGAGCGGGGCGGGCTGCTCTCGTGGCTCTGGGAGGTGATCACCGACGATCCCTTTGCGGTCAACGCTGGGAACGTGAAGTGGCTCATCATCATCCAATCGATTTGGTACATCATGCCGTTCGCCATGATCACGTTCTTCGCCGGTCTCCAGACACTTCCCCAGGAGCGGGTGGAGGCAGCGGCCATCGACGGGGCCAATTTCCTGCGGAACCTGTGGCATGTGATCTTGCCCCACCTCAAGGTGCTCATCTTGTTCGTGGGATTGATCTCGATCATGGACGCCTACCGGGTGTACGACCAGGTGTTCGTGTGGACCGGGACCAGGTTCACCGACGCCCACACCCTGTCGGTCTACAACGTGCGGGTGGCCACCGCTTTCGACATCGGGAGGCTGGGCAAGGGCAACGCCATCGCGGTTCTCAACGTGATCGGCATCTTTATGGTGCTGATCCCGTTCTTGTGGCGCAGCTACAAGGATCAGATTGCGGAGAGGACCTGACCGCCGTGCGCCGCTCCAGCACCCTCTCCCGAATCGGGCTCCACGCCACCATGCTGGTGCTGGTGGTCTGGAGCATCCTGCCGTTCATTTGGACGTTCCAGACCTCCATCAAGTTCACCCGCGACGTGGCCGCCAAAGAGCCCGTGCTGTGGGGCTATGAGACCACCGCCAACGCCTACCGGGCCTTTTGGCTGGACGAAGACGACATCAACATGTGGAGCGTCTTGGTCTACATCCTGGTGGTGGCGGTGGTTTGCCTCATCTTGGGCCAGATCGGCCGCCGGGTTCGGCACAGTTGGCCGTGGTTCACCGCTGCGGTTGGAGTGATATTCGTTGCTTTGTGGCGGTTCCCGAAGGTCTGGGAGGTCAACGACGAGTACGACTTCTTGATCAACAGCATCGTGGTCACCGTTCTCACCATGCTGATCTCGTTGTCCATTGGGTTGTTGGCCGGCTACGGACTCGCTCGGTACACCGGAATTTCCGGAGCGGTCATCCTGATCGTGGCCCTCGGCTTTCGGGCTTTGCCCCGCACCGCGTTCGTCCTTCCGTATTTCTTCGGGGCCAAGGAGATCGACGACTGGCTGAACAGCAGCGGCGTGGGTTCGTGGGATTTCCCCCTCATTGACTTTCCCGGTATCGACACCCTCCAAATCCTCGACACCCGCCTTGCCATCGTCTTGGCGTTGGTGGCGGTCAACCAGCCCTTCACCATCTGGATGTTCCGCAGCTTCTTCATGGAGGTGCCGAAGGAGATCGAGGAGGCGGCCATGATGGACGGGGCAACCCGACTCCAGGCGTTCCGAAGAGTGATCATCCCCATGATGTGGCCCGCCATCATCGCCACCGGCCTGTTCACCATGCTTTTGGCCTACAACGAATACCTGTTCGTGCGAGTGCTGGCCCCGACGGAGTGGACCTTGCCAGTGGCAATCGTGTCGCTCACCGGAGGAGAGAGTTCCAGAACGATCACCGAGGCGGCCGCGGCGTCTGTGTCGATCACGCTGCCCATTGTGGTGGTCATCATCTTGTTCCAGAAGCATCTCGTGAAAGGACTCGGCGCGGGCGCCGTGAAGGGTTGATGTCTGAGAACTTCCAGCAGGCCAAGCGGGTGGTGCTCGACTACTACCACGCGCTCGACTCGGCCCGCGAGGACGAGGTCGCCGAGGTGCTCAGCACACACACCGCAGAGGGCTATAGCTGGCGGGGGATGCACCCGTTTCATGAGATGGCCGGCGCCGACGAAGTTGCCGAGCGGTTCCATGTGCCATTGCGCCGGTCGTTTGCCCCCATGCAGCGCCGCCCCGATGTGTTTCTTGCCGGGGCCAACACCCGAGATCAGCTGGGGGATACCTGGGTGTGCCAGATGGGGCACCTCCTAGGGCTGTTCGACCAGCCGTGGCTGGACATTCCGCCAACTCGGAAGATGTGCTTCATCCGCTATGCCGAGTTCCACCGGGTTGAAGGCGATTTGATTCAAGAGACCGCTTTTTTCACCGACATCATCAGCGTGATGCGACAGGCGGGCCATTACCCGCTGCCGCCCCAGACCGGCTCATCGCACATCTATCCCGGCCCCCGCACTCACGACGGGTTGCTTTATGACGCCCAGGACCCCGCCGAAGGCGTGACCACCATGGCATTGGTTGACAGGATGATCGACGACCTCATCTGGGCCAATGAAGTGGGGAACAGCCAGGGGGAGAACATCATGCCCCGGTCGGTGTTGGCCGAATCCTGGCACGAGGACATGATCTGGTCGGGCTCGGAGGGCATCGGCGCGGCCTACACCATCGATCGCTATCAGCAGCAGCATCAGCACCCGTTCCGGGTCAACCTCTCAGCCAAGACCTTCAACGGGCATGTGGCCCGGTTTGCCGAGGGGAACTACGCCTGCTTCTTCGGCTGGCCCAACCTCACCGTCACCGCTGACGGCGGATTCATGGGCCTGCCGGGCTCGGGCATTCCGGCTGATATGCGGGTGGTGGACGTCTACCGCCGCGAGGGCGACAAGCTGGCCGAGAACTGGGTGTTCATCGACCTGGCCAACTGGCTCAACATGCAGGGCCTCGACGTCCTCGCGCGCATGCGCCAGCTCCTGGGCATCGAGGCATTCCACAACGAAGACGCAGAAGCACTCGCATGGGTCCGGGCAGAAACGCCGGACCAGAGTAGAGGGGAGTGAAGATGTCAACAGTCACCTTGGACAAGCTCACCAAGGTCTATCCCAATGGCTTTCAAGCCATCACCGAGCTGAGCTTGACCCTGGAAGACGGCGAGTTCCTCGTTCTGGTGGGCCCGTCGGGATGCGGCAAGTCGACGGCGCTGCGGATGATCGCGGGTTTGGAAGACATCACTTCGGGCGACTTGTACGTGGGAGAACGCCTGCTCAACGCCGTGCAGCCCAAAGACCGGGATATCGCCATGGTGTTCCAGAGCTATGCCCTCTATCCGCAGATGACGGTGGCGGAGAACATCGGCTTTCCCCTCAAGCTCCGCAAGATCGGCAAAAGGGATCGCCATGAGCAGGTCTACCAGGCTGCTGAAATCCTCGAGCTCACCGAGCAGCTCGAAAAGAAGCCGGCACAGTTGTCGGGCGGGCAGCGCCAGCGGGTGGCCATGGGTCGAGCCATTGTGCGGCGTCCAGCGCTGTTTCTCATGGACGAGCCGCTGTCGAACCTCGACGCCAAGCTGCGGGTTCAGATGCGGGCCGACATCGCCGGCATACAGCGAGAGTTGGGGGTCACTACTTTCTACGTCACCCATGACCAGGTCGAGGCCATGACCATGGGCGACCGGGTGGCGGTGATAAAGGACGGCATCCTTCAACAGGCCGCTGCCCCCGAAGCGCTCTACGAGAACCCCGACAACGTATTCGTGGCCGCCTTCATCGGTTCCCCCTCTATGAACCTCTACGAAGCGACACTTGCCGAAGCCGACGGCGACTACCTCCTGCGCCTCGGTGACCAGACCCTCGCAGTGCCCGACCGCGTTGTGGCGGCGCGCCCTGCATTGCGGGACTACCTGGATCAACCCCTCGTCGTCGGCTTCCGCCCTGAAGACCTTGAGGACGCCTCGGTCGTCCCCGACCATCCCGACGACCAAAGGCTTCATACCGAGATCGCGGTTCGGGAAGCCCTGGGCGCTGAGACCCTGGTTCACTTTGCCATCGCTGCGCCGAGCGTGGACAGCGGTGACCCCGATGCCCTCGATGAGCTCGGCGATGAGGAATCCAGCCGGTGCACGGCCCGCTTCAGCGCTGCTACTCGGGTCCGGGTGGGCGACCGCGTGCGAGTGAACGTATCCACCGAGCGCCTCCACTTCTTCGACCGCAAGACGCATCTGGCAATTCGGTCCTGAAGGCGAACAAGCCATGAGCGACGGCGATGAGCATCCATAACGAGAACAGAGCAGCGCTTGCCCCGCTCAGGCAGGCCATGTACCACTGGGTTGACGGGGGAGTACAGCCCGCTTTGTCAAAGACCTTCGAAGCCGGTGCTCAAGTACATTTGGCGTTTCCGTTTGAGGACCTCGACGGCCCCGAAGGATTGTGGGATCAGGCGCTCAGCGCATTGGCCGCGGCCATGCCCGATATTGAGCGCCGCGACTACATCGTGATGGCCGGCGACGACGACCAAGGCGACAACTGGGTTGGCTGTTGCGGCCACTACACGGGCACGTGGTTGAGGCCCTTCCTGGACATTCCTGCCAGCGGACATCAAGCGGCAATGCGGTACCACGAGTTTTTCCATCTGGTTGATGGGCGCGTGGTGGAGATGCAAGCACTGTGGGACATACCCGAGTTGATGATGCAGGCTGGCGTGTGGCCGATGGGTCCCAGCCTCGGACGGGTGTGGCAGGCGCCCGGCCCGGCGACTCAAAACGGCGTTCACCGCGGACCGAGAGATACGGCGGACTCGCAGGCAAGCGTCGACTGGGTGTTGGGCATGCTAACCGATATGGGCCGCCACCCCACCGAACCCGAACAGGTAATGCGCCTCGACCACTGGTGGCACCCGAAATTCAGCTGGTACGGCCCCTCCGGTATCGGGACGGGACGAGGAGTGGACGGCTTCCGCAGATGGCACCAGATCCCCTTCCTGGCTGCCATGCCCGATCGCCGCGTCGATTTCAGCAGCGTGAGCCACTTCTTCGGGGACAACGACTATGTCGGGGTAACCGCGTGGCCGGGAATGGCGATGACGGTAACCGGCGATGGGTGGCTTGGCATTGCTCCGTCGGGACAGGAAATCACCATGCGGAGCCTGGACTTTTGGCGGCTGGAAACCGATCCGGCCACCGGCCAGCGGTCGATACGGGAGAACTGGGTGCTGGTCGATTTGCTCCATGTGTGGGACCAACTGGGGGTGGACGTCTTGTGGCGAATGAGAGAGCTGGCTCGGCCTAGTCGTCTGGCCGAATAGCGCCACTGGCAATACCGAGTTGGCGATGGGAGACATAGAACTGGCGGCTTCGAAGGCGGCGGTGCGGCTCGATCCTGGGAGCGGCGGTCGGATCACTTCATTGGAGATCACTTCATTGGAGTTGGACGGGGTGGAGCTGCTGCGCCGGATGCGGACGGAGTCGACGGTGCCGGTGGTGATGCTGACGGCCCGCCAGGACGAGCCGAGCATTGTGGAGGCGCTGGACCTCGGCGCCGACGACTACATCACCAAGCCCTTCAGTCCGCGCCAGCTCGTGGCCCGCATTCGGGCGGTGCTCCGGCGGGCCAGCACGTATCAGCAGGTGCTCGCCGGGTCCGACCGGGAGCTACGCTGCGGTGACTTGGTGCTCGATACCCATCTGCGGAGCATCACGCGCGGCGATACGCAGCTACGCCTGACGCCCTTGGAGTACCGCATCCTGCACTACCTGATGATTAACCGCGGTCACGTACTGGCAAGCTCGGCCATCGTGGAGCAGGTCTGGGGCTACGAGGGTACCGGCAACGAGGACTTGGTGAAGGTCCACGTCCACCGGCTGCGACAGAAGCTGGAGCCGGACCCGGGGGAGCCGGTGTACCTCCGCACCGTCCCCGGTGTGGGGTACCGTTTGGAAGCGCCGGTCGCGGAGGCATAGGCAGGGGCGCACGCCGCCGTGCTCCTGGCCCGTTAGCGTGGCTTGGCCGCGCCAGCAACGGGGCAGCGCCGCCCAGCGTTTTATTCACAGGTGGTGGATTGGACC
>JAPYOG010000008.1 GCA_028278785.1 Candidatus Poriferisocius anaerobius
GGTCGAGGATCCGCCACACCCCCGAGTTGGAGATCTCGATGTCGTGGTACCGCTTGAGGCACATGGAGATCTCCAGCGGGCCGAAGTGGTAGTGCAGGCGCAGATACACGATCTTGGCCACCACCTCCGAGCGGGTGGCCCTGGGGCTGTGGTGCGGCTTGGACGACCGATCCCTCAACCCCTCCTCGCCCAGCTCCTCGAAGCGGTTGCGCCACTTGTAGAACACAGTCCGGCTGATGCCCGCGAGCTGGTGTGGGAGGCGCTCCGAAGCGGTTGCGCCACTTGTAGAACACAGTCCGGCTGATGCCGTAGCAACGGCACGCCGCCGCCACACTCCCCGACACCTCCTCCGCATGGCGAAGCACCGCCAACCGGTGCCGGACCTTGCGCTGCTGGTCTCTCTCGTCCATAGGTCTTCCTCCCACCAAAGACCCCGACTGTCAACAACCTCCGTCAGTTTTAGAGCTAAGCGACCCAGCGAGGGACTACCAGTAGATGGCGATGATCTCTGCGTCCAGGAAACGCACCGCTGTACCGGCGGGCGTGGAGGGTGGTTCCGGAGCCTGGAATTCGCCTGAATCTGGATAGCCAATCCCAGAGTCCATGGTGGCGACCATTCGCAGGATACAGGCGCTTTCAGGAGTCGTTTCCACGCCCAGTGCTGAGTCGACACGGCCAGTGACCGCCGCGAGGACCGGACGGCGGTCGTCAACCGTCTCGGCCCAGCCCGTGGCTCGCTCCACGGGGGCGACCAAGTCAGCTACTTCGGAGGGGTCAGCTGCTCGACCGTGACTTTCGATCAGCATTGTGGCGTAGCGCCGGAGTAAGGCGTCTTCCCCCTCCCCTGTGAGCGAGTGTGGTTGTTGCGATGCTTCTACAGCCACTTCCATCGCATAGAGCGCTGTCTCGCCCAGATCACCGATCTGCTCGCCAAACACGGGATGGATGTCGTTGAGGACGTCCATGAGCTTTATTGGGCGCCACCGGTGTTGGAGGCCATCGCCACCGAGCCTGCAGAAGACGGTGAACCGGCTGCCTGAGAAAAGGACGCGTCGGATGTCTTTCCAGAAGAGATCCCGTTCAGCGACGCCAACCACGACAGCTTCGCGGAGTGCTGTGACTCCTGGTTCGTCAAGCTGTTCGAAGAGGGTGCGGTGGACTAGATGCTCGCTGCCATTGATCTCCGCAACTCTGAAGTCGACGAGGGTCCCCCGAATCGGGACAAGGTCGGCAAGAAGGCGTTCAAGCAGCCGTCCAATCGATCGCATCTCTGCCAGGTGGTCGACGTTCTCAATGCTGAACAGCCGCATGTTCTCTTCGAGTATCTCGCGAATGGTTGTGATGATGGCGTTGACGCGGAAGATCGGATCGGCTTCAAGAACGACCTCGACCTCGATGAGGTCTCCGCGGCTGAGCATTTGCGGAGCGATGACGTGCCCCGCAGATAGGTGCAGCTCGAGGTCCCGTTCGAGGTCGGAGCGGCTGCGTACGTTGGGCATTCCCGAACTGCCGCGTGCGACAGCCAAACCGAGCCTTGGTTGTTCGAGGTCGTGGAGCTCCTTAAAGCTCGTCTGGACGATCGCTTTGCGAAGCACCTGTGAGGTCTGCGACCGCGCGGTCTCTATCCGCGACCGGGCCTCTGCTTTGGCCACCCCGAAACCGCCGCCCGCCGACCCGCCGAATTCGCTGTTCAGCGAGGCGGTCTGGCTCTCGGTGAACTCGGTTGCGACGGGCCCCTTGCGGGACGCGAGCAGGCTGTACATGGACACCTCGTCGAGGTACACGAATTCGCGGAGGATACCCGGCTGTTTCCTCGCCCCCTTCGTGCGGCCTCGCCGGCGGTGCCAGGTTCGGGACCGCTTGATGGGTCTCATGCGGCAGACCCCGCATTCGTGGGCCGATGCCCAACGCGCTTGCGCTGCCGCTCAACTCGCTCGAATCCGCCGATGTAGTCCTCGACGAAGATTTCGCTTCGGTCATCCGCTACAGCGAGTAGGGATGCCTCGGTCCAGATCGCTGACAGATCGGCCGGTGACCAGCCGTCGGTCTTGGCGGCTACAAAATTGTGCGGTAGCGGATCCAGCGTCTGCAGCCCCCGAGCGGTCTTGATGAGAATGTCCAGCCGATCCTCCATGCTCGGCAGGGGAAACTGGATCTCCCAGTCAAACCGCCCAGGTCGGCGCAGGGCGACGTCCAAGTCCTGCGGCCGGTTGGTCGCCGCGATCACCACGACGTTCCCCTTTGAGTCGAACCCATCCATCAGGGTGAGCAACTGGGCCACTACCCGCTTACTCGCTTCGTGGGCGTCGTCGTCTCGCTGGGCCGCCACGCTGTCGATTTCGTCGAAGAAGATGATGGCCGGTTCTTCTGTCGCCGCTGCTGCTGCGTCGAAGATCCGGCGTAGGAGTTCTTCGCTTTGCCCGTACCACTTGCTGAAGATCTCGGGTCCGGAGATCTCGAAAAACGCTGCGCCAGCCTGTGCCGCGATGATGCGAGCCAACATCGTCTTGCCGGTGCCCGGTGGGCCAGTGAAGAGCACACCCTTAATCGCGCGCGCTCCGATTTTGGTCAGCTTCTCATGCTGCCGAAGCGGTAGCTCGATCAGCTCGTGTGCACGCTTCACTACAGAGCCGAGCCCGCCGAAGGCGGCGAAGGTGAGCTGGCGATCAGAGCTGCCTCCGGCTCGGAATCGGTTCACAACCTCGTCGTCGATCCCCGGCAGCTCGATGTGCTTGATGGGTTCTTTCGAGAGGACGCGGACAACCCCCTGGACGTCCCCCGCCTCGACAGTGTTGCCGACCTCATAGGCGACACCATCTCGAGTCCGAACCTGCCGATACCGACCGCTCGCCTCGATGACAGTGACATTGTCCAGCTTGATCTTGACGACACCGACCCATAGCTCGTCGGGCCACGCGCTGGCATCGACTCGTTCGACGCGTTGGCCGGGACCCTCACCCGAGATCAGGATCACGTCGCCGGACCTGAGGCCGTCCCCAACCTGGTCCAACCAACCGCTGTTGCCGTTGCGGAGATCGAAGAACACCCTGTGGCCGTCCGCGCTGAATCCGGTGACGCGTGCGAGCATTCCAATGTTTGTTGTGGAATCGGTCACGAGGGTTCTCCGCCTGCACTCTCTGCTGTGTTCAGGCTGTCTTAGGCGTCACGAATTGTTGGTGGTCCGACCCTAGCGCAGCGCAGCGTCATCTCGGGGGTAGCGTCTCCAAGCTGTGCCATCAGTGTCGGCGAGCACATGCTCGCCGACCTCGCCCGCAAGTCGGCCCTCCTTGCCAGCTAAATCGGCTCTACGCGACGAAGCTGGGACGTCGGGTTCGGATTTTTGTGACGGGTTGAGTTTGGCCGGGTTTTGGTCCGGCGGCAAGCAGGATTCGGAGTCGGTAGTTGGAGAAGTTGCGGAAGCCTCTGGCTGAGCGTTTGACGTCTTTGATCTTGGCGTTGGCTGCTTCGGTGCGCCCGTTGTGGGTGCCGGTCGCGACGCTGGATCTCGGTGCGCCAGCGGTCGAGGGTGCGGGCGAGGCGGTGCAGCTCGGGGGCGGCCTCGGGGGCGGCGCACCATCTGGTGGCGTCGTCGAGCCGGTCTGAGGCTTGGTCGGGGTCTATGGTCTTGAACACGGCCCGGACTTTCTCCTTGGCCTGCCAGCAGTCGGCGACCTCGTCGCAGGGGTCGCCGGCGCCGTCGAGCCGCTCGACGCCCATCAGCAGCAGCTTGCGGGTGCCGTAGAGCGGGTCGCCTGTTCGGCCCCGGTGGCCCAGGGCCTGGTTCTGGGTGCGCTGGCGGCATTTGGCCAGCGCCTGGTTCGCGAGCCGCACGATGTGGAACGGATCGACGGCGACTCGGGCCGTTTGGGCCAACACGCCGTCTGAGCGGAGCGAGCTGACAGCGCTGCGGTAGCCCTCGTGGGGATCGACGCACACCACCTCGACGGCGCCGGCCCACCACCGGGGCTGCTGGTGCATCCATGCCCGCAGGTCAGCCGCGTCGCGGCCCTCGAACACATCGACGACCCGGCCGGTGCCGGCGTCGACCGCGGCGGTGATGAACCGGCGCCGCCGCCGGCGCGACGCCGAGGCCATCACCGTCTCGCCGAACCCCAGATGCGCGACCGCGCCCGCGCCGGCCCGCTCGGCGACCGCCGCCCACACTGTTCGCCAGCCCACGCCGAGCCGGCGGGCCAACGACGCCACCGACCCCTCCACCGCGGCGAGCCTGTCCACAGCCCAGGCCGCAGCCCGCCCGGTCAACACCCTTCTCGGCTGGGCCAGCGACGCCTGCCCGGTCCACGACCTCGTCGCGCATTCCCGGTCCGGGCACGCCCAGACGCGCTTGTCCCACACCACCCTCCGAGGCCGCCCGCCGCCGTCAGGCGCGTCGCGCAACACCACCTCGCGGCGCCCCTTCGACCGCGCCCTGCCACCACAACCAGCGCAGAACACCCGCCGCCCACCAGGGGTCTGGACCCGCACCACCACCTCCCCCCGGACCTCCTCGACGCCGGTCCACTCCAAACCGAGCGCGCCGAACCCGACATCTGAACTAGCTTCAACCACCAGGGGCCTCCTGAATCTTGGACTATCTGACAGCCACAAGAATCGGCGAGGCCCCCACCTCAGTGGCGGACCCTCACAAAAACCCCAGTCCCAGCTTCATATAGAGAAGAGCCAACAAACCTGCGGTACACCACTAGATCTAAGTCGCTGGCTCCACTAATCGCCAGGCGTCATAGTAGGAATGCCCTATCTCTCCCAGGGCATCTGTCCAGTCAGTTGATGAGCTGGTTGCGAGGAATTGTCGGAGTTCCTCTGTTCCGCAGCCTTCGCCGTGTGTCCGGGCAAGTGCAAGGGCGGCTGTCCTTGGCACACCGAATAGACGAAACGCAACCGCTTCGCGTGTATCGACTCCGTAGAAGACGTAGGAGGGTATGTCCCGCGAATTGCTCGGGATCTCTTCTTCAGGTTGCCTGGACATAGCGAGTGCCTGTAAAGCAGACAATCCCCAAGAAACAGTTGGCAAAATTGATCCAAAGAGGCGTTGACAGCACCGCGTAAGTGCTTGAGTGTGATCGCGCTGTTTCCCATCTGACGCTCTTGCGAAGTAGTTGTCGGCGAGGTCACCGAGAGTCATCCCCCCTACCCAGTCCTTGACAACTCGAGATAGGAAGTCGCCTTGGGATTCCGCGGGATCCAACCGCTCCACTAGTTGTTCGTGAAGTTCAGGTACTTTGAGGAGAACCCCGATGGCGTCGCCTAGAACTTCTGAACGTTTGGCAAATAGCTCTTTATCTAGTAGTTGCTCGCCGATTCCACGTTCTGTCATCCGAGCCAGAGTCGCGCTCACACTTTCCCAAGAAAAACCGGTTGAGTCAACCAGCGAAATTGGCTTTCCAGAGAGCTGGGACGCGTAGGTCTGAACGCCCTGGACAAGAGCATCAGCCCATGTAGGCTGACTTGTCCGCAGTTCTCGAAAGCCGAGTGTGCCCCGCAAGACTTGCTCAACCCGAACTGAGAACTCTTCAGCACCCACAATTCGATATGTGTGAGTGATGAACTGAAGGAAGCTCGACCAATTCCCCATGAAACTGAGCTTCGCGAGATCAAGCTTCTGGTACTTCGCTAGAGCCTCTTCGACCATGGCAATTAGGGTCGAATTCAATTCCAGGGCTGCCGAAGTGAGGTACTCCCTCAGGTCAGCCTCTCGCTCTGCATCGTGGGCTGCTAGGAGTACTACTCCTGGTTGGCCATGATTTGCGCGACCCGCTCGACCCGCGATATTCCAGAAATCTTCAGTCGGCATCGGTACGCCGTACGGGTATTGGTAGCTGCCGAGCACCACGTTACTTATGGGGAAATTGATGCCTTGGGCCAGAGTCGTAGTTGCGACAATGTGGCGGAGCGCACCCCGTTCAGCAAGAGCTTCAATCATCAAGCGGACATCGTCAGAGAGTCCAGCGTGATGGACCGCTACACCTTTCCTCAGGAGGCGAGCAAGTGGATAGTCCTGTCCGTACTCTGCCGCAAGCAAATTGCCGACTGATTCAACTAGATTATCTTGCGTTTCATCATCGACTGCGCTGGCAAGGCGCTCGGCCTGAGCCCATGAGTATTGTGGCTGCCCTACGAGCGTGACTGTTGTACCGCGTTGGCTCAGTGCATGGGCGGTGGCAGTCGCTAGCGCCGTCGGCTTTTTGAGACTCGAGTAGGAGAGTCCCAGTGGTTTGCCGGAAGCAAGCTCAATCTCTTGGTCGGAATGAAGCGACCGGGGAGAGGTGAGAATTGTCTCTGCTATAACTCGGGAGTTCCCTCGTGGTTTTGTCTTTTCCAGCTTGGCCAATCCAACGACGCGGTCGTTTGGCAGCCACTCAAGCCCGAGTTCCACCGCTTGATTGTTGGCGGGATCGAGCCATGAGGCTATCTCTTCGGCGTTGGGGATGAAGGGCGTCATCAGCAAGAAGCTGGCATCTCGCGCTTCACGGTTAATCGTCGCCAGGAGCAATTCGAGCTTGAGCCCCCGACCGTTCGTACCTAGGTTGTGAGCTTCGTCCACAATGACCAGACACAGAGGCCTGCCGAGACTCGATACCCAACCACCTCTTAGGAGAAGGTCGAGCTTCTCTGGTGTGGTCACGACGACACGGAATGGATCCTCAGAAGCATCCAGAATCTCAGCCTCGACGGAATCGACTTCGAGGGCAGGCGAAAATCGCTCAACCCGTATGCCGAGTGGAGTGAAGTCTCTTCGCAATCTGGCTGTCAGCTGATTCACTAAGGCGCGGTTCGGCGCTGTGTAGGCCACCCAGCCGACTTGGGCGTCGTAGTTGTCAAGCGCTTGAAGAATTCGGAATTCAGCAATAAGGGTCTTTCCAGCCGACGTGGGCAGCGAGATAACAACCGAACGGCGGCCCGTCCCCATAAGTCCTTGATCAACAAGAGCCTTGTGTTGGGGTGGGAGAAGTTCAAGGAATGGCTGTTCATTGTCTCGACTTGCCAGATGCTCGACGAATTTGCTTGCCCTAGTTCCCGCGCCGCGTACGATCCTCCAGATACTCCGCTCGACCAATGAACGAGTGGCAAGATCAAGCAAGCTGACAAGGAACGTCAGGTCAGCGTCTCCTGTCTCTACAGCAGCATCCCGCGCCCGGTCGAAGTGAAGCTCTGCCTGCTCGACTGGATCAAATAGGCCCCCACTTGCTCCACGTTCGGTGTATTCGGCCACAATCTCGGCTGCACGAAGTAGGTGGTAAACCGCGACTAACTTCCAGCCATCGCTGGCCTCGGCCTGGTCGTTGAGGAATGACGGCTCGTTCGTCTCCTGCTGGGCGCGCACCCGCCTGATGAGCTCATGCAGTTGATCCAGATCCCCCCACCCGCGTTTCCGAATGAGCAGTTGCCAAACTTCGAGTGCTGCCAGTTCGGTGGCGGTGCCCCACGCGGTGGCCCCAATCTCCGTACCCTCTACTTCTTCAAGAAGCTGCCTCGTTTGTGCATGCACTTCTCCAAGCACTCCGAATGCCGCAGCTCGGGTGCGGACCTGTGATACCTCGATTGCGGAGAGCTTCGATCGCAATCCGCGGTCTTGCAGGACGGCTCGCAGGAACTCGAACGCCTCCCGGCATGCTGCCTTGGCTTCATCTTCCCCGGCGAGTGCAAGGCGAAGTGCAGCAACTTCGATTGTGTGGGCTGAGAAAGAAACTGCATCTGGGTCTTGGAGCACGCTGTCCTCGCCGAGAATGGCCAACGCAGCCAGGTTGTCCGCGTCCTGGGATGCGGAGCGGATGGGCTCAGAATGTATGACGTCAACAAGGGTGTTGGTCATGCTGCCACCCACCCTGTCCATTCAGCCATCGGCCTGGGCATGTACATGGCATGCAACTCAACCGATCCAGGTGCATGAATCTTCTCGCCCAACGACCTTCCTCGCATGCTGACATCTCTCTCGTTCGCCGGAGTATCGCGGACGAGCACTCCAATAAGCCGAACTGATGTCCCCTCACTGTCGATGAATGCAGCAAGAGCCTCGTCGAATGAAGCTTCGGCAATGTCGCCCACGCGAGCCAAGAGCCATTTGATGAGGGCGTACTTCAGCTTGTTGTCCTCAGTCAGCCGTTCAAGCTGCATGTCCAACCCGCTCTTGCCGGTGACTACCGTTGGCGGCGAATTCTGGTCAGACGAGGACTTCACCTCACCGAAGACAAGCCGACTTCCCTGGGCCTCATCGCTGATCCCAACGATGTCTGCTCCCTGGAGGCTTGCTCTCGGATTGCGTTCATCTCGTCGGGTGTTCCAAGGAAAGATGACGCTGTGGGAGTCTTCGAGAACGGCCTCGGCAATTGCTTCGCCGACTTGCCACGGCAAGACCTCATGGGAGATTGCCTCGTTGAGAAATTTGGCGAGCCACTGTGCTGAGGCACCCGTAGATGCCAGATCGTGGAGCTTGCTGGTGACTTCGCTCTCGTAGGCTAGGTCGAGGGCTCGTTCCGTGACGTCATCTGACATAGCCACCATTTCTTCCTCAGTCCACACGTCGCCGGTCCACGTGCAGGTGCCTTGAGATCCTCCGAAGATAGTGCTTGGCATGTCGTGGCGCGGTCCTGAGGGTGGGCGTTTGTTGCTGGCGAGTCTTTAGGTGTGCTGAACCAGGGCTTCCCGCTCAAGCGGCAGGGCAGCGTTCCAGAACTCCATCTGCGTAACCATGACCAGACCTCTTTTCATGATCTATCCATATATTGCATGATGGCACACACTGGCAGGATCGACAAGAGGAAAATAGCGCCCGGGGAGGTTTGTGGCTGACACAGTCCGTATTTTGCACCTCAACCCAGGGCGATGTCGGGGGGGTGGATGGGGATGCGG